>DAOQAK010000026.1:15624-52934 GCA_035353855.1 Bacteroidales bacterium
CAACGTACAGTTTATTTAATTACATTTTTTAATTCAGCATTCAGAAGTGAGAAGTTAGAATTTTAATTTTATTCTTCAAATTCAGCATTCTGCATTCTGCACTCTGCACTCTTAATTTTGTTTTCTAAATTCTATAAAGTTTTACAACGTACAGTTTATTTAATTACATTTTTTAATTCAGCATTCAGAAGTGAGAAGTCAGAATTTTAATTTTATTCTTCAAATTCAGCATTCAGTATTCTGAACTCTGCATTCTGCATTCTTAATTCTGCATTCTTAATTCTGCATTCTTAATTCTGCATTCTTAATTACTTTTTAGATTTTGAAGTAATAATTGATGATGTAAAAATAGAAGTTAATTCATTTGCTTCTTTTATTAAAAGATCGAGTTCGGGATTATCGGTTATATTTAAATCCTTAATGAATTCAAGCCAAAATAATGATTCGTCACTTTCTTCCTGAACAACATTTAATTTATTTATAAAATCTGCTTTTGATTTTGCTCTTTTAGTTGCCCTGTGATTTGCTGCAACTGAGCTAGCAGCTTTTAAAAGTTGATACGAAATAACATCTGTTCCTTTTGATTTAGGAAGTGTTTCAATAAATTTAAAAACCCGAATTGCAAAATTTTTACTTCTTTTATAAAGGTCATCTATTGACATAGTATTATGTTTTAATTCAGAATTCAGAAGTGAGAAGTTAGAATTTTAATTCGGTACTTCAAATTCTGCATTCTTAATTCTGACTTCTGCATTCACTTTACTTTTTCCACTTTCAATCCAACTTCCATCAAACATACAGTTGGAGTTTTAGGCATATTATTTTCAATAGTGAATTTAAATGTTCCCAAAGAATTGAATTTTATTTTTTCCATAATAGGAACATCTATATCCCAAATATCACCACCGGCATCACCTTTGAAATTTCCATTATCATCGCGTAATTGAAGTTTGTAATTTTTTGTACGTTCTTCACCTGAAGGAGTGTCCATGGTAACATTAACCAGTAATCCATCATAAGGATAATTATCAATATGCCTGACGGGAATATATACATTGTAAAATGATGACGTATCATCAATAGGAACATCGAATGTAAGTTTTTTATCCATAGTCCATTCGTAGTTATCCATCTCAATGTTTTTTTCAAAGACTTTTTTCTTCCCGCATGAGCAAAGAAGAATAATACAAAAGATGATTATAATATTTTTCATGTGAAATTGATTTTATTCAAAAATAAAGAAAATAATTATATTTGAATTGTTATTTATCTCGATTTTAAAATGAATTAAGAAATTATCCAAAATAAAATTTATGAAATAAGGATTACAATTTCGAAGAATAAAGGGCTAAAGCCCTGCCAGTTGAGTGTTACTCGGTTATTTACCACGCCCTTAAGGGCGTGGTAAATAGAATTCTCGGAATCATATAGGGCTTCAGCCCTTTTAAATCGTATTATTATTCAATTATAAAAATTATATTTGTAATCATAATATTAACCAAAAACAAAAAATATAGAATAGAAAAATATAAATATATCTAAAACATAACGTTGCTATTGAATTTTAATATCCACTTGATTTATCCTTTCAGATTTGAAAAAAAAAATACATAAAAATATCCCTGTAAAGAAAGATATTAACAGTATTGAAAACCTTGTTTCTAACATATTGGTTACAAATTATTTTTTCTTTCAGCAGGCTCAGAAACAGGTAAACACGGCGCTGACGATGCGCAATTTTATTATCGGGTATATTCTGACAGAGTTCGAATTGAACGGTGCAGAAAGAGCAAAGTATGGCAAGGGGTTATTTAAGGAAATCGCTCAGCGCTTGGAAAAACAAGGCTTAAAATACTTACGTGAACGACATTTATATTTATGCAAAGATTTCTATTTAGCATATCCCGATATTTTGCGGACAGCGTCCGCAAAATATTATTTAAAGGATACGCAGAAGGTTGACATTTTGCGGACAGTGTCCGCAAAATCGAAAACCATTGAAAAATCATTGGTTTCAAAAAAACATACGATAACCTCAATAATTGATTTGGATAAACTGATCAACCGGCTTAGCTTTTCGCATATAATTGAATTGCTGAAAGCCGATAAAGGATTAAAAAGGAATTTTTATGAAACAGAGACTATAAAAAACAACTGGTCGGTAAGAGAGCTGCAGCGGGCAATGAACAGTATGCTATATGAACGTACAGGCTTGAGTAAAAATAAAAATTCAGTTATTCAAAAAAACATAAAAAATATTTCAACCGTTCCGGAAAATGTATTTAGGAATCCTTACATTTTGGAATTTTTAAACATAGAAGAAAGGGTTGAATTTTCCGAATCGGATTTAGAACAAGCTATTTTAAACCATATTCAGAATTTTTTAATAGAACTGGGCAAAGGTTTTTGTTTTGAGTCGCGGCAAAAACGCATTACTTTCGACAATAAACATTATCGTATTGATTTAGTTTTTTACAACAGGATATTAAAATGTAATGTTCTATTCGATTTAAAAATAGGAGAATTTGAGCATGCCGATGCAGGACAAATGAATGTTTACCTGAATTACTTCAGGGAAAATGAGATGTGTGAAGGCGATAACCCGCCAATAGGTATAATCCTGTGCGCTCATAATAATGCTAATTTAGTTAAGTATGCAACGGCAGGTTTATCGCACAAAATATTTGTAAATAAATATCTCGTAAATTTGCCAAACGAAGATGATTTAAAAAATATTATTGAAGAAGAACAAAATAAAATTATTAACCTAAAACAAAAAATATAGAATAGAAAAATTGTAATATAAAGTTATTTAAAACATAGCGTTGCTATTGTTTCTCATTAGATAAAACCGCGAATTTTATTAGAAACGGAGAAACAGTAAAGCAGACGCGCCTGAATGGGCGTTGTCTTCTTGCTGTTTTCAGTCGTTTCGAGGCCCTCGCGGTGCCCTTCTGATGCTGGAACACATGCGGAGGTTCAACGCCCTGTTTATTTCTACACACATTATGTCATTTGAACCTCGTGGCAAATATATTTTAAACGAGGAAAGCATGATAGTAAATAAATTAAAAACAGATTTAACAGAAGTTTTAAATAGAGCACTTAAACGCGAACCCAACTTTGTTACTGATGATGGAGAACTTAAGAAATGGGTGGTAATAAATAAAGCACAGAATTACGATGCCGAAGTTATTGAATTGCTTTTAGAAGAAAAAGAACTAAAAGAAAAATTCTTTATTAATGTTAAAGGAATTTTGGTTTTTAACCAAAATTTATTTGTTCAGTTTCTGGAGCAAAAAAAATATCTAAACGACAGTTATACCAAATACAAAAATAAAGTAGGCGTAACAATAAACGGAAAATATTTAAAACAATATAACGAAGTTTCGTTAGTATGGCCTTTTAAAGATTGTGTGTTGGAAGGCGGACAAAGCCGTGAGGAAGACAAACGGGAAGAAATATTTTTTAATGAAATACTTGCACAAGATGAGATTACTCAACTATTAGAACCAAAGGTTTTAACCAACGCCAAACGCTACACAGTTAAAGGCGAAAAATCTCTTGACAAATTTAACCGAAACGAAAAGGGCATTATTACGGACAACCTAATAATAAAGGGCAATAACCTTCTTTGTTTACATTCAATAAAAAATCAATTTGCTGGTAAAATTAAATTCATTTACATAGACCCTCCATACAACACAGGCGGTGCAGCAAACACATTTAAATATAATAACACATTTAACCATTCAACTTGGTTGACTTTTATGCAGAACCGTATTTCGGTAGCAAGACAATTATTAGATGATAATGGTGCGATTTGTATTGCAATTGATGATGAAGAATATGCACACTTAAAAGTTTTATGCGATGATGTTTTAGGAAGAGAGAATTACATTGGAACAATAATAGTTCAAAGTAATCCACGAGGTAGAACAATTAACTCTCATTTTGCGACTTGTCACGAATATGCTTTGTTCTATGCAAAAAAAATTAGCGATGTTGTCGTCAATAATCAAACATTGACAGATGAGCAAGAAGGAGATTTTGATAAATCAGACGATGATGGGAAATTTAGATTTTTACCATTCAGAAGAAGTGGTGGAACTTCTACTCCTGCAGAACGCCCAAATTCTGAATTTACATTATATTACTCTAAGAAAGCAAAGAACATAATTGCTGTGGGTGGCGAGATATTAGATGATAGTTCAAGCGAATACCAACCAAAGGAAATATTGCAACTTGACAAAGATGGAGAATTAATAGGCATAGAGCCATATGATTTTCTTAAGAAAAATATATCTGATATTATAGAAGTACTTCCAGTTGACGTTTTGGGCAAAAGAAGAGTTTGGCGGTGGTCAGACAGAAAAGCCATTTTAAATGCTGCAAAAAATGGTGATTTTAATGTTGTGATAAGTGGAGATAAATATACCGTCCAACTTAAAGACAGAATTAAGGAAGGAAGAAAACCAAAGACTATTTGGAGTGATTCTAAGTATGATGCTTCCGCCAACGGAACAATGCTCTTGAAAAAACTATTTAATGGAGATAAGCTTTTCAGTTATCCCAAATCAATTTACA
This sequence comes from Bacteroidales bacterium, assembly GCA_035353855.1. Classification (NCBI taxonomy): domain Bacteria; kingdom Pseudomonadati; phylum Bacteroidota; class Bacteroidia; order Bacteroidales; species Bacteroidales bacterium. The sequence goes on from DAOQAK010000026.1 coordinate 20,212, forward strand.
CTGTAAAAGATGCCGTTGAGATTTTTACAAATTCACAAGCAAATGATATTATCCTTGATTTTTTTGGCGGTAGTGGAACAACTGCACACGCTGTTTTAGAATTAAACAAAGAAGATGATGGAAATCGTCAATTCATTATTACCGAACAGTTAGATTACATTGAGACTGTAACTTCAAAACGTATTCAAAGGATTATTGAGCAAAATAGTAATGGAGATTTTGTTTATTTAGAACTTAAAAAATATAATCAATCATTTATTGAGCAAATAGAAACAGCAAAAGATACAAAGGCATTATTAAAAATTTGGGAAGAAATGAAAGCAAAGTCATTTCTTAATTACAACGTAGATATTAAAAAACAAGAAGAACATATCGAAGAGTTTAAAGCATTATCTGTGTCTGAGCAAAAGCAACACTTAATCGAAATATTAGATAAAAACCAATTGTATGTAAACCTGTCTTCATTGAATGATAAGGATTTTGCAATGAGCAAAGAAGAAATGAAAGTAACTAGAGATTTTTACCAACTATAAATAAATACACTATGAGTTTTTTGCATGATACATTTGATAACCCATTTGGTAAAAAAGAAATTTCTAGAGTTTTCTTACCTAATTATATTTCTGATAATCTTAGATCGGGCTATGGACAAAGACTTTATCAAATAGAAGCGTTCAAACGATTTATTTATTTGAATAATGAAGATTTTGAAGGGAAACCCCCAAAGCCGTTTCATTTATTATTCAATATGGCAACAGGAAGTGGAAAAACACTTATAATGGCGGGTTTGATATTGTATTTGTATGAAAAAGGTTATCGTAATTTTTTGTTTTTTGTAAATTCAAACAACATAATAAAAAAAACAAAAGATAATTTTTTAAATCCAACTGCTACTAAATATTTGTTCAATGAAAAAATAGTAATCGACGGGCAAGAAGTATATATAAAGGAAACCGACACTTTTGAAAGTGCTGATGATAAAAATATCAATATAATTTTTACCACAATTCAGCAGTTACATATTGACCTGAACAACACTAAGGAAAATAGTGTTACCTATGAAGATTTTAAGGATAAGAAAATAGTGCTTATTGCCGATGAAGCTCATCATTTAAATTCAGCAACAAAAAGTAATGGAGATTTATTTGGTAGTTGGGAAGGAACAGTTTTAGAAATACTGAGTCAGGATTTTGATAATTTACTTTTAGAGTTTACGGCTACATTAGATTATGATAGTCGCGAGATTGTCAATAAATATCAAGACAAGGTAATATTTAAATACGATCTTGCACAGTTCAGGATTGATAAGTATTCAAAAGAAATAAACCTTATCAGGTCGCTGTATAATGAGAAAGAAAGAATCATACAAGCTTTAATATTGAATTTATATCGTCAGGAATTAGCAACAGCAAACAATATTAACTTAAAGCCGGTAATATTATTTAAGGCTAAGAAAACAATAAAAGAATCGGAACAAAACAAAGCAAACTTTCATAAACTAATTGATGAATTTTCATCAGATATGGTTGATCAAATAAGAGTTACATCAACCGTTGATATTGTTCAAAAGGCTTATGCGTTTTTTGATTCGAAAAACATTACATCATCAGAAATTGCAAAAAGAATAAAATTTGATTTCAAAGTAGAAAATTGTATTAGTGCAAATAACGATGAAGAAGCAGAATTAAATCAAATCAGATTAAATACATTAGAAGATGAGAATAATCCAATCAGAGCCGTTTTTGCAGTTCAAAAACTTAATGAAGGTTGGGATGTTTTAAACCTTTTTGATATTGTGCGTTTATATGATACCAGAGATGGAAAAGATGGAAAGATAGGAACTACAACACTTTCAGAAGCACAATTAATTGGTAGAGGTGCAAGATATTTTCCTTTTGCATTAGAAAAAGGGCAGGACAAATTCACTCGTAAATATGATGATGAACCGGCTAATGATTTAAAAATATTGGAAGAACTATATTATCATACTAAAGAAGATAGCCGATATATTTCTGAACTAAAGAAAGCCCTTATTGAATCAGGTATTTATGAGGATGATGATAAGCTGGTAACAAAACAACTTATTTTAAAATTAGATTTTAAACAAACTGACTTTTACAAAACTGGACAAGTCGTTTTTAATAAGCGAAAAGAAAAAAGCTATGATAATGTAAAATCATTCGCCGATTTAGGTGTTTCAAAAAGAAACATTACTTATACATTATCTTCAGGAATAGGGAAAATGACAAGAGTATTCAAATCAGAAGAAGAAACAGCAAAAGAACTAATTGAAAATATAGATATTAAACTTTCTGAAATACCAACTCACATTATTAGATATGCCCTTACTCAAAATCCATTTTTCTATTTTGGTAATTTAGAAAAGTATTTCCCTAATGTTGGTTCTCTTTCGAATTTCATTGTAAATAATGACTATTTGGGTAATTTGGAAATTACATTTAGTGGTACAAAAACGAGACTGAAAGAAATTACAAATTCAGATTTTTTAATTGCTACTCAAAGTTTATTACAAATCATTGAAATGGAAATTAAATCAAATCTGACAGTTTACGAAGGTTCAGACTACATTAAGGATTACATCCATAATGTTTTTATTGACAAACCAATTAAAGTTTATAAAGACAGCGAAAGATCTGATGGACAGGAAGCGCTTGTAGCAAAAGAACCATGGTATGTTTATAATGCTAATTATGGTACTAGCGAAGAAAAAGCATTTGTTTCAATGTTTGCAAAACGGTTTAAAAGCTTAAATGAAAAATTCAAAAATATTTATTTGATTCGTAATGAAAGAGAGATTAAAATTTTTGACAACAATGGTAGAGCTTTTGAACCAGACTTTATTTTATTCTGCAAACAAAAAGAAGGAGATGAGCTGACTTATCAGGTTTTTATTGAACCTAAAGGAAATCACTTAATAGGTTTTGATAAATGGAAAGAAGATTTTTTAAAAGAAATCAGGAAAGAATCAAAAACAATAAAAATACATACTGATAAATATATTATTACAGGTGTCCCATTTTATAATAATGATAATGAAAATGAGTTTAAGAAAACATTAGAAGAAACTCTTTTATAAATTGTCTGAGCATAGCAGTCGCTGCCATTTAGACTTTCCAAGTTTCAAAAACTTGGAAAGTCTGTAAATTTAAAATCTTCTGGATTAAGGTTGAGCGTCTGTTGCAAATGATACATCAGTTTTGTTGTTACGTTCATAAAAATATTATCTGCAATTTCTTTTTCCTCCTCGTAAAAATCAAATTCATATAATGGCAAAGTACAGGCAACAGCATTATGAATATCATTTTGCTCGATATAGCAATCTGCCAGATGCTTCATAAATGATACAAATTCATAAATAGTGAAATTCTTCCTTGAAGGAAACAGAGTGGGCAAGCCTCCTTTTGCACTAATAAGCTTGTCTGCTTCTTCTTTCCTGTCGGTGTTCTTGAGCATATTCAAATAATTGCAAAATGCAATTACTTCATTAGGAAATTTGAAGTACATTTCTTTTGATAATTCATACAATTCAGCATGTGCTCCAATTTTAAAGAGATAGTCGCCTTTAAGATTCCAGAAATTATAAGATTGCGGATATTTTTTTATAGCTGATTCAATTTCGGGAAGAGCATTGTAATAGGGCATATCACATTTATTATAAAGAAATTCGTACTCTTCTTTTTCTTCCTTATTTGTAAATGGCTTGTTTTCGGCTTCATCATCATCAACAATTTTCCATTTTAAATATTCTGCTGATTTATTTTCTATGATTTTTATCTCTTTCTTTTTTAGAGATGACATATACATTGCAACAGTCATTTGAAGCGTTTGTGTAATGTCGGTATTCTTTTTCCCATTTAGTATATCATCGAGGTCATGTTCTGTCCATTCTGAAATGGGTTTGTTAATATAATTTTCATCATCATTATCGAATTCCTTTTTATCTGAATCTGAATAAAAATCTTCAAATTCCTCTTCCTGTATTATTGAAAAATTATCTTTTCCTGCTGTTTTTTCTAATTGTGAAATAATGTTTGAAGGATGTTTCTCTTTGCCCACAAAAACTGCAGGTTTGCCTTTAAGCCCGAATTCGATGTCAATAAATTCAATATGGTCATCATCTTCTTCAAGAATAAATTTTGTTAATTTGAAATCCTTATGTGGCTTGAAACCATACTCTTTAGCATACTCAATTCCGCCAAAAATAATATTATGTACCAATTCATATTTTTCCTTAATAATTTCAAGTTGTTCCGAAGTTTGTTCTTTTATTTCTTCAAATTCACTATTGGAAATATTGAAAAAATAATGTGTGTCTTTTACTCCGAGGCAGTATGTATCTACAAGATAAAGACCGATGGTTTTATTTCCATTAGAATGTTCGCGTGTAACAAAAATGTTAGCCATTCCCATTTCGTCCCATTCTTTATTAATATAACAATCACCTATTGGAAGATTACGAACCCTTGTTTTTATATAATTTTCAGGTGAAAGTGGTAATTGAATGATTTTATTATTTTTCTTTGCCATATAAAAAATTTGAAATAATTATTTTCAAAAATATATGAAAAGATTAAAATAAAATATAGATGTTAATATTTATTGATATTTTCATAAAATATCGAAAACTCCTTTTCAATCTCATCTCTTACTTTCCGATACACAAATAATTTTTCTTCATCGCTGCCTGTTGCATTGGCAGGGTCTTCAAAACCTATGTGCAGCCTGTGTTTTACATTGCTGGTAAAAACCGGACAAATTTCTTTTGCGCCATTACAAACTGTGATAACATAATCAAACGAATCTTTTAAAAATATATTTACGCTTTTGGGAATTTGCTTTGAAATATCAATTCCTTTTTCCTTCATAACTTTTACAGCATAAGGATTAACAAGGGTTTCAGCTTTTGTGCCGGCAGAATATACTTCAAGATCTTTATCGAATGATTTTAGAAATCCTTCAGCCATCTGGCTCCGGCAGGTGTTTCCGGTGCAAATTATTAGAATCCTTTTTTTCATATGATTTAATAGAATTTTCAGAAAATTAAAAAAACTTTATTTATAAAGGTATAAGGAAATATGGTATATGGTATATGGGAATATATTTTTATGATACAAAAATATCTTATACCCTATACCTTTATCCCTCTATTCCTTTTTTACTTAACAACAATTACTTTTTGAAGAAGAACAATCACAACTCGGTTCAGTCCCTCTTAGTAAACCATTGATAATTCCGGCTGCACAGCCAACACCGGAGCGTACATGAATTGCACCTTCAGGACAATTTTTTTCACAGGCTCCGCATTCCATACAATAATCTTTATTTTGTATTATTGCTTTACTGTCTTTTACAACAAACACCTCATGCGGACAAACTATTGTACACATCTTGCAGCCATTGCATTTCTGCTGGTCGAGCTCAAGTGTAACCACATTTTTTAAATAAGTAAATCCGTTCATATTATAAAAATCTTGTAATAATCCAACCAATTAATCCAATACTTGCTGCAATAATCTGAATGGGTAATGATAATTTCATTTCTTTCTGAACACCGCTCAGCGAGGTAAACGTAGAAGAACCCGTAAAATTCATCGCAAGAAATGATGAAATACTTCCGATGATTAAAAACCATGAAATGATTTCGAGAATATTATTCCCTAAAAATTGAAAATACATTAAAATATAACCAATAAGCCATCCAATAATAAGTCCTTTTAATGAAAATCTTTTGAATGGTATCCATGGCAGTAATATTGGTGTTAAGGCACATCCGGCAAAATAGGCAGAGAATAAATTTATAAATGCTTTACCTCCGTTTTGCCATGCAAGGTCGACAGAGTACCCGTGAACGTTTAATCCTGAAAGAATAAAAAATAATGCTGGAATAAAAATCAAATAATATTTTCCGTAGGTGATTTCAACAGGGATTAATTTTAATCTTTCAACAAGAGGGAATTCAACTTTTCGCATTTCAGCAGTTGCTTTAAACCCGGCATCAACAAATGCTTTGATATCTTCAGCGCGAACGGGTCCGTAGATAACATTGAATCCGGTTTTGCTTTTTACTTCATGAGCCGAAACGCCTGTTGCTCCTAATTGCGGGACAATAATTTTCCGGTGTGTTACAATTTTTTCAAGTTCATGTGCTTTGATCCGGTATACTAATTCTTTTGTTCCGAAAGTTCCTTTTCCCGCTGCACACCAAACATTCACGCCTTTTGTATCAAGTACAAGTATCCATGCATTCATGTTTTGTAATGCGCGACGCAAGTGGTCGAAACTTAATTTAAAATTTGCTGTAACAAAAATATTTGAATTTTCATCAGGATTGCCAACAGCGTACAAACCTTGTTTTACCTTGTAGTCCATGCGCCCTATTGACCAGCGTACTTTTATCGTACTCAATATATCATTGGTTGACCACACTGTGGAAACCTGTGCTACCGAGCCTGCTGAAGTATTTAGTTTGCCAATGATAAAATCTTTTAACATAGGATTAAATTGTAAGTAAAAAATAAAATCCAATTACCAGAAGTGAAATTCCTCCTGCATACTTAATCACTTTTCCAAACATTGATGCTTTCTTTGAAATCTTTCCAAACCCTAAACCTATACCAACCATTGATGCAGCCAAAGGCAAGCCATAACCTAAAGCGAAGGCAAGCAATAATAATATTCCCCACAACATATTTCCTTTTACAAATGTTGCTGCAAGAACTATCGGGAAAACCGGATTACAGCAGGTATTGAAAGCTGTTGCAAGTCCGCCTACCGTTAATCCAAATATCATTGAAGAAAAAATACTTCCGGTTTTATTTTCTTTATTAAGTGAGATGCTGGGAATTTTAAAAGGTAACAGTTCAAGTGTGAAAAGTCCGAAAAATATCATGATCAATCCTGCAATTATCTGCCAGTATTTTCCAAACGAATCGCTTATCAGGTTACTTGCATATCCAATGATTCCACCAATAATAGCCATTGCAATCATATTTCCCAAAAGGAAAAAAATGCCACTCCAAATTATGGCTTTTGTTTTTCCTGTTGAACTTATCGTTCCGGTATAACCAGCTACTATTCCAATGATAGCGTAATTACAACCGCAGGATACAACACCAATTGCACCCAAAAGAAAAACTGCTATCAATGCCGCAATTCCTGCCTGCCCGCTGTTCAATGCATGACTGATAAACTCTTCCATAATTATTTATTTTTTGGACAGCATGAATGTGTTTTTTCGGAAACACAAGATTTTGTGGTATCGCTAATAGATGTTTCTTCTTTAGTTACTGTTGCGCCTTTTGATTTCGGACAACAAGATGGATTTTTTTCGCTATCGCATACTTTTGCTGAATCACCACACAACGAATTTTCGGTTGAATTTGAAGTGTTGTTAGATGCATTGTTATTATTGGCCAGTTTGATGGCAACAATGATAATGGCTGCAACAACAATAACAATGAATATTATTTTCATCCATAAACTATTTTTCTTTGGAGTGCAACAATCCGTTCCACCACATCCGCAATCCGATTTTGATTTGTTTTCGTTTTCCATTTTTAATTTTATTTATCATGTTTAAATTTCTTTTTTGGTCTGAGTTGACAAAGGCATGAACCAGTAAGCATTTCATCTTTATCAATATTCATAGGGAGCTTATCTTTTTCCCAATCAACAATACCGCCATTAAGGTTTGCAACTTTAGTAAAACCCTTATCCATTAAGAACGAAACAGCGTCTTTACTGCGTATCCCAACAGCATCAACAACTATATAGCTTTTATCTTTTGATAACTTTTGATATTTTTCAGATAAAAAATTATAAGGAATATATATTACTTCTGTACCTGTAATTTTTTTTCCTGCTATTTCAAAATCCCTGCGAATATCAATAATACAGGCATTTTTGCTAATTACCTCAAATGCTTCTTTTGGTGAAAGGTGAAGCATGCCGTTTATTTCAATACCGAGATTCGAAAAATGTTCTTTCATAATTTTATTTTTTCTATAATCTAATGACCATTGCCCTGACTAGTTGCCTAGCCAATCAACCTACAACTAATGATTATATTCACAACTGTTGCAGCATCCGCCGCAACCCATACTTTGTGATGTACTTTGTTTTTTCTGTGCATTTGGGTCACGGTATTCATCGCATTCTGTTTTGCATTTAGGGCATGATGCAACAAATTTCATACAAGGACCGTAAATAGGGTCGTTCCACTCTTTTTTATCTCCTTTTGCTTCAAAAATATTTTTACACGAAGCACACCAGAATTTTTCTTTCATAAATTTTATTTTTCAAATTGGAAATATTTTTTCTTAAACCAAAATGCTACATTCACTAAACTTATTAAAACAGGTACTTCAACCAAAGGGCCTATCACACCTACAAAAGCTTCACCTGATTTGATTCCGAAAATCGCAATAGCAACGGCTATTGCCAGTTCAAAATTATTGCTTGCAGCGGTAAACGATAGCGCGGTTGATTGCCCATATGTTGCTTTTGCTTTTCTGCTTAACATAAATGATACAAAGAACATGATAATAAAATAAATCGTAAGTGGAATTGCAATGCGGATAACATCAAACGGAAGCTGCACAATATATTCTCCTTTTAATGAGAACATAACGATGATTGTGAAAAGCAGCGCTATCAGGGTAATAGGACTTATCTTAGGAATAAATTTCGTGTGATACCATTCTTTATTTTTTACACGAATTAGAATTGTACGTGTTAAAAACCCTGCAATAAAAGGAATTCCCAAATAGATGAAAACACTTTTTGCAATTTGAGCTATAGTGATTTTTTCAACAACTGAATTTGTTGGAAGCCCAAACCATCCGGGAAGTACAGCAATAAAAATATAAGCATATACCGAAAAGAAAAGTACCTGGAAAATAGAATTGAAAGCAACCAACCCGGCACAATATTCTGTATCACCTTTGGCAAGCTCGTTCCATACTATGACCATTGCGATGCATCTTGCAAGTCCTATCAATATTAGTCCGTACATGTAATCAATATTGAATTGAAGAAAAATTATTGCAAGCAGAAACATTAAAATGGGTCCGATGATCCAGTTCTGAACCAGTGAAAGCGAAAGCACTTTATAGTTTTTGAAAACCAATCCTAATTCTTCATATTTAACTTTTGCGAGGGGCGGGTACATCATCAGGATAAGCCCGATTGCAATGGGAATATTTGTTGTGCTGTCGGGTGATGATTTCATCGAATCCCAGAAATCGGCAATGGCAGGGAACAAATAACCTGAAAATACGCCAATGAACATGGCAAGAAAAATCCACAGGGTTAAATACCTGTCGAGAAATTTTAAACGTTTTTTCTTTCCTTCCATATTATTAAAATGAAGTTATCAAAAAATTATTATTCAACTTTTTTACAAAAACTAAAAATCTTTCTTATTCCAAATTGAAATGAAAATTTATTTGTGAGCTGATACCCGTTCATATATTTGTATACGGGAATATCTGACATAGCTATTAATGACCATTTTGTTTTGAATGTGTAAATCAACTGGGGATTGAAAAAAACAACCCGGCTGCCTGATGATTCAATTTTTATATCTTCTTCTCTTTTGTCTTTACCTCTCCATTCAAGTTTTGCATTTCCAATAAAATTAAAATTCTTTAAAAACGAATAGGAGCCTGCTAATGAGAATTGAAAATAATTTCCATAACGATAAACTAAAAATCCTTTGTTGATGGTTTGACTGAACTCAAAAAGAGCAAAACTGTTCCACCCGAATTTACGTTCACTACGTTTTCTGTTATAAAAAACACTTGCATTATATTTAAATGCACCCGATGAAGGTTGCAGCGAAATGGGAATAGTAACACCGTCAATTTCTTCTTTGAATGCACCAACCGGAGCTTTTGTGCCTGCTGAAATAACAAGTTGCGAAATTGGTTTAACTGTTTTAATAGCAATGTAGCGTATATTGAATGCCAAATCGCCTAGTCCGCCTGCTCTGATGATTTCATTTTTATTATTGATATTTACTTCCTGTGTTTTGTCAATAAAATAGCCTATTTCGGTATGTAATGAAAAACGAGAAGAAAGACCATAGGTTAAGGAAAGGTTACTGTAATCGAAATAACTTTTCTGAATGAGAGGTTGTTCATATTTTTCATCAAAATGAAAATAATCTTTTGATAAACTATTTTTAAATGAGGTGTAAATTCGTAAAGTATTTTTATTCAATCCGTCGTTTGAACCATCGCCGCCAATAGGGCTTCCGGCCGAACAACACTGTGCCGAAACATGCGTTGATGCCATGAAAAATAATAAGAATAAGATTGGGATATGATATTTCATAACTATGGATTTACGCGTATCATTATGGTATCCGAAACAGTGCCATATTCATTGGAAACCTTACATTCAATGGTGTTATGCCCCACACAGGTGCCACATGCCCAATAAAGTACCGTAACGGAATCGGTTGCTAACATACTGCCATGATTTGCACTCCAGCTATATTTTAAATTCTTACCCCTTGCATATGCTGTAATATAAATTTCTTCAAATGAAACAATAACTTTTTTTGTTGCTACCAAACTGTCTAAAGCCAGGTTATCTGAAGGATTGGGCTGTGTTGTGTCTTTCTCTTTTTTACATGATACAAATATTAAGGTCAGAAAAGCGATAAGAAGAATTGAAACAGTACCAGCTATTTCTTTTTTCATTGGGTTGGAATATGATTTGCAAAATATATTTTTCATATTATAATGTTTTCAGAATTTTATAAATCTCATCTTCATCTCCCGGCGAATATGTGGTTTTTTGCCAGGTAATATTTTTGTTTTTATTTAGTATAAAAATATGAGGCGTAGCTACAACATTCATTGCTCGCTTGAAATCGGAATTTACATCAAGCCACACATTAAACTCCCAACCTTTTCCATTCACTAATGTGACAATTTTTGAAGATGTACGCGAATCATCAATAGAAACGGAATAAAGCACAACACCTGTTTCTTCCTGCCAGTCAGCATATACTTCATGAATTGCATCCAGCAATTTTATATTTGGCGGGCAACACGATTTCCAGAAAATTATTATTATTGGTTTTCCTTCATTTGTTATTTGAGAAGTGTTGATGTTTGTACCATCCAGTTTTTTCAGTGCAATAGAAGGAAGCGAGAAAATGGAAGAATCAGCATTCTGTGACAATCCATGAACGCAGAGTGAAAACAAAACAAAGATGAAGAAGATATTTTTTTTCATACTTTAATTTATTGCATTGTGTTTTTTGAGTTCAATCGCTATACTGTCGTATGGATAATAACCAACATGCCTGAAAAATTCATTGCCTTTATTGTCGAGTAATACCTGAACCGGAATATAATCAATGCCATAATATTTAACCAGAACTTTATTTTTTTTGTCACGAACATTGTAAAATACAACATTGACAGAAGAACTGCATTCTGCTTTCACTGAATCTAAAACACTTTCCATCATTTTGCAAGGGATACAATTTTTTGAACCAAATTCAAGAAAGGTAAGCCTGTATGTTTTATGATTGGAAGAATAATCATACAACGATTTAAGGCTATCTGTGAGCTGTGATAGAGAGTCATTATTGTTTTTCTTTTCAGAATTATTTGAACATGATGAAAATTGAAAAGATGCAATACTTAATAAGATGGTTATAAAGAAAAGCGAAATAATTCCTTTGGCAATGTATCTGCGATTATTATTTAATTGTGACATATCTGACATATTTTTTTAAAATATTAAGTTAAAAAGAAAACCAACAATCATAATTCCTATTCCAACAACACCAATGAATGTGAATATCAAAGGAAGTTTTAAGACTTTTCTGAGAATGATCATTTCCGGTAAAGACAGGCCAATGACAGACATCATGAAAGCTAATGCTGTACCCAGCGACGCTCCTTTTTCAATCAATACTGAAACAATTGGAATAATTCCGGCAGCATTGGAGTATAACGGAATACCAATTAAAACAGAGAGAGGAACAGCATACCATACGTCCTTACCCATAAATGAAGCCATGAATTCAGCAGGAACATAACCATGAGCACCTGCGCCAACAGCTATACCTAATGCAACGTAAAGCCAAACTTTCCCGACAATATCTTTTACCGCATCATATCCGAATTTGATCCTGTTACTGAATTTTATTTTTTCTTCATCCAGAGAATTTTTTCCAACTTTAGTTTCGTATACCCAGGGTTCAATCCATTTCTCAAGCTTCAGTTTTCCGATAACCCAACCAGCAAGTATTGCTATAAATAAACCAGTCCCGACATATATTAAAGCAGTTTGCCATCCAAACATTCCATACAAAAGCACAACCGCAACTTCATTTATCATAGGTGCTGCAATCAAAAATGAAAACGTAACTCCCAGTGGAATACCGGCTTCTACAAAGCCCAGAAACAAAGGTATTGCAGAGCATGAACAAAATGGAGTAACAATACCAAGCATGGAAGCCATCACATTTCCTGTAAATGTTTTTTTACCTTCTAATGCTTTGCGTGTGCGTTCGGGGGTAAAGTAAGTTCTTACAATTCCTACAAAGAAAATAATCAGTGTTAGTAATAATATTACTTTGGGAAACTCAAAAATGAAAAACCAGATCGCTTCTGCAAGACTATTGCCTTTAGTCATTCCAAGTGCTGAGAAAACCAGCCAGTCAGTAGAGGGTTGTAAATAATGATAAATCAAATACCAAACCGGCAATAATAATATTGCAATCTGAAAATTACGTGATTTAATAATTTGAAATTTCATTGTATTAGAAATAAAAAATATAGACGTAATAAATGCCAACAATAATAAATGCAACAGCAACAACTCTTCGGAACCATTTTTCAAAAGCCTTGATTTTATTGTAGAATCCGCCAACACTGGAAATACTGAAAGCAAGCAAATAAGCAACAATAATTACCGGAAGTCCTGTGGCTATTGCAAAAACAAATGGAAGGTATAACCCGCCAGGACTGGCTATTGACATAGGGATAAGCATTCCGAAATACAACACACCGCTGTAAGGGCAGAAAGCAAGTGCAAATACAATTCCTAGTATTAATGCGCTCCAGCTGCTTCCTGTTTTACTTTTCTTTTCAATGCTTTCTGAAATTTTATTCAATCCCGGAATTTTTATTTTAATAAGGTCAAGCATGATAACACCTATAATTATAAGAAGTGGTCCTAAAATGCGTTCACCATACATTTGGAAAAATTTTGCAACATGAAATTTACTTGCGCCAAAATATAATATAACACCAACACCTGTATAGCTTATGGCTCTGCCTAATGTATAGAGCAATCCGTTCAGGAATATTTTCTTTTTATTTTCAATATCCTTGCTGATGAATCCAATGGCAGTAATATTTGTAGCCAAAGGGCACGGACTAATTGCGGTCATAAGCCCAAGTATAAAGGCATACCAAACAGGAGCTGTTGTATTATCAAGTAAATTTTGAAGGAATTCCATTTAAACTTATTTTAATAATTCCTGAATTTTTGATTTTAATTCTGAAACAAAAACTTTTTCATCATGAATTTTTGCAAAAGCAAAATTTGTCAGATCATCGGTTTTTTCTTTAACACCAACAACTTTTGTTACAGCCAATGTTGCTCCATAAGCCTGGTACTTCTCGCTGATGGTCTTGTTTTCGGGAAGCTCGCAATTCAAAATATATAAATCTATTATTCCGCTATCTAATTCTGTTTTGAAATTTTCGTCAATGGTTTTTCTTACTGCAGCTTCAATTGAACGACAGGTATTGCAGCGGTTGGTTATATGAAAATATAAAAGCTTAACTTTTAGTTTTTGAGGATTATTTGAAATCACAGTATCCGTATCTTTTTGAGCAAATACCTGGAAGGAAAAGAAAAGACCGAGAAAAATGAATGCGATATTTTTCATAAAAATTATTTTAAGTATTCTGATATTTTGTTTTTTAATATTTCAATAAATTTTTCTTCTTTATTCTTGGCATATTTGAAACCATCACCGGTTAGATCGGTTTTTGTTTCTTTACCGTTGAAAATTTGTGTAACAAATAGTGCTGAGCCAAAGGCTTGGTATTTCTCAGAGATAGCTTTATTAGCATCTTCCTCAACATTAATGATTTTAAATTTTATTGTTCCCTTAGCTAATTCATTTTTAAAATAAGTGTTCAATGTTTTTTTGGTTGCATCTTCAATAGCGATACACGACACACAACGATTTGCACCATGAAAATAATACACTTCAACTTTTGGTTTTGCTATTTTTGTGTTTGAAGCAGAAGTATTGTTCACTTTTAATGTATCGTTTTTTGTTGTGCTGACAGGTGATGTTATAGAATCATTATTCCCGGAAATGCTATCCGAAACAGCATTTACTTGTTGAGTACTGTCATTATTGGTTTTGTCAGATTTGCCCGAACTTCCGCAACCGGTGAGGAGCAGGGTAGTTACAAAAACTACAAAAAGAATAATTGCTGATTTTCTTAACATATTTTTTTCCCTGTTTTAGGTGGATTCGAAAATATTTCAATAAATAAATTTTTTGCCTGGTTCCAATTCTCGTGGTTGATACAATACTTTATTTTCGGAGGTTTTATTTCTCCTTGTATCAGTCCTGAAATTTTCAATTCTTTCAGATGTTGCGATAATGTAGAACGTGCGATTGGAATTTCTTCGGCCATATCGCCACTATAACAACAACTTTGTGAAGCCAGTTTTTCTAAAATTGAAATCCTTGCCGGGTGACTTAATGCTTTTGCAAAAAGGGCAAGTTTTTTTTGAGTTTCGGTATATTCAATTTTTTTTACCATTATGCATTTTGATTTTTTAATATAATCTCTTTTAATTCGTTCATCGACGGAACCCTTCCCGAAAGAACAACTTTTCCATCGATTACAATACCCGGTGTGCGCATTATTCCATATGACATTATTTTAACAATGTCTTCAACTTTTTCCACATTGGCGCTGATGTTTAGTTCTGAAAGTGCATTTATCGTATTTTTTTCAAGAGTTTTGCAGTTTGGGCAACCGGTACCTAAAATTTTTATATCCATAACGATTTCATTTTTATATTTCGCAAAAATACGAAATGAAAAAATATAAAAAAATTATTTATAAAAATTTTAACAAAAAAAAATCTAACATTTCATCGCTATGGATGAAAGTTAGATTTAATAATTAAACAAACTAACTAACTAATTTTTTTATGAGTTACCGCAACGGCTTACGCACTCAAGAATCTGGAGGAGCGATTCATTCTTTAAATAATAAAAAGTTTGCTTTCCAGCGCGTTTAGAAGCAAGAACGCCTTTATTTTTTAAAATATTTAAATGATGCGATGCTGCAGCCTGTTCAATTTTTAAACGTGCATATATTTCTGTAACGTTAAGTTTTGGTGTAGCTTCTAATAAACCAATAATAGCAATTCTCATGGGATGAGCTATTGCTCTTAGTCTGCTTGCTGCGTCTTCTAATTTTTTAATATCGATTTCCGTTTTAGCCATGATAAAATTATTTGGTGCAAATGTATATATAAATAATATATAAAAACAAATATATTAGATAATTTTTTAAAAAAGTTCTGTAAAACTGAATTTTGTGCCGTTAAAAAGTCCTTTGTCGCTTAACTTTAATTCCGGAATAACCAATAAAGCCATAAATGATAATGTCATAAAAGGAGATTTTAACTGAGTGCCAAGCTCTTTAGCTTTATTATCAATGAGTTCATACATTTTCGCAATTTCAAAACCATCTTTATCGGACATCAATCCGGCAACAGGTAAGGGAAGTATGTGTTCCCAATTTTTATTTACGGCCGAAATACCACCTTTGTTTTTAATTACAAGATTGATCGCATTTACTAAATCATCATCATTAGTTCCAATTGCAATGATGTTGTGACTATCATGAGCAACGGTTGATGCAATTGCTCCATCTTTAAATCCAAATCCTTTGATAAACGCAACAGCAGGTTTTGAAGGCTGGTAGCGATTCATTACAACCAATTTCAAAATATCATTTTTAATGTCGGATTTGATTTCGTTATTAACGATATTTGCTTTTACCTCGATACATTTTGTAATAAGCTGTCCTTCGATTGCTTCAATAACTTTTATCTTATCACTTTTTGCATCAACGCGAATATCATTTTTTGAAATAGCTGAACAATTAAAATAATTGACAGGTTTTTCATCAATACCTTTAATTAAAGTCGTTCCATTTTCTGCAACTTTGTTTCCTTTAATGTAGGTTGATTTTACATTAAATTCTTTTAAGTCATTGACTAAAATAAAATCCGCATCATCATTTTTCTGAAGAAGCCCAACATCAAGTTTATAATGCTTTACAGGATTTAAAGTCAATGCAGTAATTACAGAAAGCGCGTCATAACCTTTGGCAACGGCACGTGCTGCAATAGCGTTCATGTGGTTTTTTGCAAGTTCATCGGGATGTTTGTCATCTGAACAAAACATTATTTTATCAGAATAATTTTTCATCAATCCGATAAGGTCTTCAAAATTTTTTGCAGCGCTACCTTCACGGATTAAAATTTTCATTCCGAAATTTATTTTATCGATTGCTTCTTCCATTGTGAAACACTCGTGGTCAGTAGTGATTCCGGCTTCGGTATATTTTCTTGCATCATCGCCTTTTAATCCGGGAGCATGACCATCAACAGGTTTGTTATATTTTTTTGCAAGCGCAAGTTTTGAAATGACATCTTCGTTGTTAAATAAAACTCCTGGAAAATTCATCATTTCGGCGAGATAATAAATATCATCCATTTTCAAAAGTTCTTCTGTTTCGCTTACGCCTAGCGATGCTCCTGAACTTTCAAAAGGTGTTGCGGGAACACATGAAGGTGCTCCGAAATAAAATTTAAAAGGAACTTTTTTCCCATTTTCAATCATGAATTTTACACCATCAATTCCCAAAACATTTGCTATTTCATGTGGGTCGGAAGCTGTTGCAACGGTTCCGTGAGTAACTGCAAGCCTTGCGAATTCTGAAGGAATCAGCATAGAGCTTTCTATATGAACATGTGCATCAATGAACCCGGGTAAAATATAATGTGTTTCCGTAACAGGTTTTTCAATGATGTTTTTAATTTTCCCATTTTCAATTTCAACAGTACCGCTGTAGATTCGTTGTTTTACAACATCCACAATATTTCCGTTGATAGCAAATGATGATGTTTTCATATAAATTTTTTTTTGGGAGAGCAAAATTATAAAAAAAGGTCTTTAAAAAATTTTTTAAAGACCTTTTTATTTTTTAATCAATTTTGTTATTCAACAATAAGCTTTTTCCGTGAAGCTAATTTTTTATCAGATACCTCAACAATGTAAACACCTGCGGGAAGTTTGTTAATATTGAGTGTTGTTTTATTGTCAATGATATTTTTTTCTAAAATATGTTTTCCCGAAATGTCAAAAAGTTTTATTGTGAGATTATTTTTGTTGTTATGTATTGTAATGATTGCTTCTCCTTGCGCGGGATTTGGCGATACATCAAAGGAAATATCATCAGAATTAAATTCTGGAATACCATTAATCAGGTTATTTTTATAAAAAATAAAATTACCTGTAGTGTCGCCAACCATTAGATCCAAATCGCCATCGTTGTCAATATCACCAAGCGTGGGTGCTGCAATTCCAGCAGCGGCGCTTAAACCAAAGGGATTAAGTAATGGAGCGGCAAAACTTGGTGAAGTATTGCTTCCGGAATTTCTGTAAAAATAGATATTCCCTCCGTTATCCCATGAACCAACAAGAATGTCTAAATCTCCATCATTATCTAAATCACCAACAGTAGGATTTGCTTCATCTATTGATGGAACAGTAAGTCCATAAGGATTCTGTGTTGGAGCTGCAAAATTAGGGCTTGACGCTGTTCCTGTATTTTCATAATATTTAAAAACTCCATAGTATTCATTTGACAACATATCGGGATCCCCATCGTTGTCAAAATCAGCAAAAGCAGGAAACCCTTCTTCAAAAGCTGAATCAAGTCCGAAAGGGTTTGTTGTTGGAAGCGCAAAAGCAGGATTGGCTGGCGTTCCTGTGTTTTGAAAATATTTGAAGGCACCATAATATTCGCCGGTAAATAAATCCTGATCCCCATCGTTGTCCATGTCGACAGTAACGGGCCTGAGTCCTAAAGCCGGGTACGATATACCGAAAGGATTGGTTTGGGGTGCAGCAAAAGCAGGATTGGTAGGAGTTCCTGTATTTTCAAAATATTGAATCTGTCCATAATAGGTTAAGGCTATTATATCAAGGTCGCCATCGTTATCAAGGTCAGTAAAAGATGGAAGTAAAACGTAGTATCCTGGATTTGAAAGCCCGAAAGGATTGTTTACTGCAGGAGCAAAAGTTTGAGCATTTGTATTTCCTACATAAATCAGGAATGCAGCAGCAGCAAGGATTTTTTTCAATTCCTTTTTTTGTAAAATATTTTTTACAATAGAAAAGAGGTTGTTCAGTTTCCATTGCAGTTGCTGCTTTTGTTTATCTGCAATGGTTTGCCAACTGTTGGTTTCAATCAGATCATTTATCTGACGTGCTGTATTTTTAAATTGATTGATTTTTCTGGAGTAGGGATGTTTCATAGCGATATATTATTTGTTTTCATTTTCAGGTAATGACCAGAAAGTGCTTCCCGGAATCGAAAGCCCCATCTTATACTCAGGTCGTATTGTATTTAAAATATTCGGACGAGTAATATTGGGTAGTACATGAACATCATAAATTTCTTCAACAGATGTATTGTAAATTAGTTCTCCGATAATTTTTCCGGTACTGAGTTGTAAAATGCAAACTCCTGTATTCATAGGCTTTTCGGCTATTTCAAGCTTTGAAAAAGTGGATGAACTTTTCCTGAGTTTTGATAAACCAATAAATAAATAATCATTGTAATGTGCCATTCCGCGGACAAACCCATTCATTTTAGCAATTACTTCATAATTTCTTTTTTCAATATTTATTTTAACCAACTCTGAAGTTGCCGATAGAAGAAGATAAATTTCACCATTAATCATTCTTGGAGAATGAGGCATAGGAAGGTTTTCGATAATTGTTTCATTTTTCTTAATATCGAAAAGTATTCCGCTTTTTGTAATATTTTCCCGCCATCCCTGAAATGTATCACTGTTGCTGAAACTTGTTGTATAGCGGGGTTCGCCGTCAATGAGGATCATTCCATTAAGATGGCACCTGTCTTCAGAAACTAATTTTGAAATAAATGGAGGCTTCCAGTAGGGCGTGAAATTATAATTGTCATCGAAAGTTACTATACATGAGAAAAGTGTATTAACTGCAAAAAGTTTTTCGTTGCCCCATAACAAATCATGTATATCAACATTTCCGGTGTGATACGTTAACCTTGGAGTGAAAAAAGCATCATAAGTTTTTGGTTTTGCAGGATAATGAAAACCAAGTTTAGAAGAATTTGAAAAAACAATTATTTCATCTTTACATGCAATTGCAATTTTTGAATTATCAGTATTTACGGCAATCCCCATAGGTTTTGAAAAAGTGCGGGGGAGTTGAACCATCGAGCCGTTTTTTTGTGGTGAAAGAAAAATTATTTTCCCAGCCTGGTATGTGCTGATAACAAGACTGCAATTCAGCCTTGATAAGAGCTCAACAACTTCAGTATTATAGGTGCATTGAAATGCTTCAGCCTGAGAAAAATTATTCATTAAAAAATGTTTAAGATAAACCTGTTGTACTAATTTAGACTATAAATATTGAATGTCAGGTTGAGTTTATCGAAGCCATATTTCGACAGGCTCAATATGACAATTAATTATCAATAAAAGAAATTCAATAGCACAAAACGCTAAGATTAATGTAAAATTAAAAAAAATTAACAGACAGAACTATTTTATTTTTTCAAAATCAGTTAGAGTAAATTCGGCAATCACTTCGGCAGGAATACGGTTGTTGTGTTCTATTATTTTTTTTCCTAACCGAACGATGACCATATTTTCCTGTGGAAGCACAATGATGTATTGTCCTTTGATTCCGCGGGCATAAAAGAATTGTTTGCCAAATGCTTTTGCCTGCCACCACGAATATCCATACTGTTCATTGATGTTTCCATCTTTTAATTCAGCAGGTTTTGTTGATTCATTGATATATGATTCGGAAACGATTTGTTTATTGTTGAACTTTCCGTTGTGAAGTGCAAGCAGTCCTATCCTTGAAAAATCTCTTGCATTGGAGTTAAAACAACAATAAGCTTTTTCCATTCCGTCTTTTCTGTCGAGGCTCCATAGTGCGCTATTTCTTGCTCCCAAAGGTTTCCATAATTTTTCGGA
Organism: Bacteroidales bacterium; assembly: GCA_035353855.1. Taxonomy (NCBI): domain Bacteria; kingdom Pseudomonadati; phylum Bacteroidota; class Bacteroidia; order Bacteroidales; species Bacteroidales bacterium. The sequence continues at coordinate 40,567 of DAOQAK010000026.1, forward strand.
AGCATAATCACTCAATGTTTTTCCTGTAGCTTTTTGAAGAATATAAGCAAGCACCAACTGATTTGAGCTTTGGTAATTGTAACGATACCCGGGTTCTTCAATGACTTTTAAATTTTTAATGATACCAGGAATATCATTTCCAAAATAAGCTTTTGCAGTTAAGCTGAAAGGATTGTTATAACTTTCTTCCCAATCGAATCCTGAAGTCATAGTGAGCAAATCGCGAATAGTAAGTTTTGCATTCATTCCATTTTTGTACTCAGGAATAAAATCAGAGACAAGTTGATTGACGCTATTGATTTTTCCTTCGTCGATTGCAATTCCTACAAGTAAGCTGACAATACTTTTTGCAACAGAAAAAGAACCGGAATAAGAATTGGTATCATAACCATCCCAGTATTCTTCATAAACAACGGAATCATTTTTTATAACCAGGTAAGCAATGGTATTAAACTCTTCCAGGATTTTTCGAAATGAAGTATCAATTTTTATTTTGTTATAATTCTTTGCATCAGGAATGGGAATGTATGTTCCTGCCTGAATAGTCCTGTTGTCGAAAAATTTATAATCATCAATGGATGAACCGAAATGATAGAAAGTGCTGTATAGATAAGAATTTCCGGTTATAAGAACAACGATATTTATTATTACAATAATTCCAATGAACCAGAATAATATTTTTTTTAATATTTTCATTCTATTGAGTTGGTGGAGAATTATGAGATGTTACTTTTTGTTTTTTCTGTTAAAGAAATTTTTTCGATCAACATTTTTTTGTCAACCGCTTTACACATATCGTAAACCGTAAGAAGTGCGACACTAACGGCTGTGAGAGCTTCCATTTCAACACCGGTTTGCCCGATGCATTTTACTTCAGAAATTATTTTTACTCCGTCTTTTTCAAGCATTGCTTTTACATCGACTTTCGTAATTTGAAGAGGGTGGCATAAAGGAATCAAGTCGGAAGTTTTTTTTGCGGCTTGTATGCCTGCGACTTCAGCTAACGTAAGTACGTCGCCTTTTTTAATATTATTTTCTTTGATGAGTTTTATAGCTTCTTTTGAAAGTTTAATAAAACCGGAAGCTTTCGCAATCCGAAGCTGGTCGGGCTTGAGGCCAACATCAACCATATTGGCTTTGCCTTTTTTATCAACATGTGAAAGTTTTTTCATATTAGAAAAATTCAAATTTTTACCACTAAGACACTAAGGACACAAAGTTCGCCGCGGCGAACACTAAGAAATTTTATCCTCCGATTTCATTAAATTTATTTTGACTACTTGCGGTTCCGCATTCTGGTTTTAATTCAAGCGCCATTTCAATTGCCTTGTCATATCCATGTTCCCTGATATCGATTGAAATATCATCGAACAAACATGGCCTTAATTTTCCATTGCTCGATAATCGCAGTTTGTTACACATGGCACAATTACCGCCGGTTCCGCCTTCAACAACAGTAAAATGTCCTTTTGATAAATTCATGCGATGAATAAAACGAACATCAATGTTTTGTTTTTCACAGAACGCTTTCACGGCTACAGCATCGGGCTCTTCAGACGATTCATCAATCACGCAATTGATTTTTATGGGAAGCAAACCGTAATTTTTTGCAGCTTCAATTCCTCGAAAAACTTTATGAATATCACCACCGCGAGTTAATTCGTTGAATTTATTTTCATCAAGTGTGTCAAGGCTTATATTCACCCGATGCAATCCTGCTTCTTTCAATGGCTGTGCAAATTCTTCCAGAAGTATTCCGTTTGTTGTCATTGATAAATCCAGGATTCCTTTTATTTGCGAAAGTTCTTTTATAAAACTCACAACGCCTTTTCTTACCAGAGGTTCGCCACCTGTAATTCTGATCTTGTCAATTCCTTTATTGACGGCTATTTTAGTGAATTCAATAATTTCTTCGAAACGTAAAATCTCATTATGTCCAATCAATTTAATTCCTTCTTCGGGCATACAGTAGGCGCATCGCAGGTTGCAACGATCGGTAATTGAGATTCTCAGGTAATTTATCTTACGATTAAAGCGGTCGTACATCAACAGGTTCTCCTTTTTTAATTTCACTAATTCCAAAAGGAATTATCATAATACCATCGGCAAAGCAAAGCGAATGAATATGTCCTGAGCCATGGTACTCAATGGTTGCGACTTCACCATTTTCATTAAAAATAACAGGTATCCAATTAAGCCTGTCGAATTTTTTTCTTTTGAAATCAGCCGCAATAGGAAATTTCAAATTTTTTATTTCACTGTTATTTCCAATAATTTTATTTAAAAATGGTTTCACAATCATTTCAAAAATGGTGAAAGTTGAAACAGGATTTCCGGGCAAACCGAAAATCCAGCAGTTATTGCTTACACCAAAAACAGTAGGACTTCCTGGTTTAACAAGAATCTTTTGGAACTTAATGTCAATATTTTTCTTTTTTAATATCCCGGGAATAAAATCAAAATCACCCATGGAAACTCCACCCGTTAACAGAATTACATCTGTTTTTTTAATGGCTTCCGAAATAATTTTATTTGTTTTTTCGGGATCATCAGGCGCTATACCCATATAAACAGGAATGCAATTTAATTTTTTTATTTGAGCGATAAGCTGGTAAGCGTTGCTGTTCCTTATTTGCGAAGGTCCGGGAATTCCATTGGGTTCAATGATTTCATCCCCTGTTGAAATGACTGCAACTTTAGGTTGCTTTGTAACCATTGGTTTTACTACACCTACAGAAGCAAGCACTGCTATATGCTGTGGCTGAATAAGTGTTCCTTTTTTTAAAACGACTTCGCCTTTGTTTACATCTTCTGCTTTGTAAGCAATGTTATTTAACGTATCGGATGCGGTGAAACGAATTTTATTTTCGGAAACTATTTCAGTTTGTTCAACCATAATCACACAATCGGCACCTTCGGGAACCGGTGCTCCGGTCATTATTTTTGAACATTGATTTTCTTTAATGATTTTTGTTGGCGCTTGTCCGGCTGGAATAATTTCAAGCACATCGAGAATATTTTTTAAATCACTGCGACGACAAGCATAGCCATCCATTGCCGATTTATTAAAAGGAGGAATGTTTATATCAGACTTAATATCTTCAGCAAGTATGCGGTTTAGTGAATCATTTAATGATACTTCTTCAATGCCAAGTTGCTTTACTGATTCTGAAATAATTTTATATGCTTCTTCAAATTTTATCATTACTTATTTTTATTTCTCGCAGATAAGTGCAGAAAATTACGCTGATTTCCGCTGAGTTTATAATATTTTAATTGTTTATGTTCATCTGCAATAATCTGCGTTTTAATCAGCGTTAATCTGCGAGAACATTTTATTTTAAAATCCATTTTCCTTTCTCGATTTCAATTTTTGAAATATCAAAATTAATAAATTCTTTTCCATTGAAATTAATAATATAATCAGCTAAATTAAGAACTTCTGTTGCTGTATTTTTAATTTCTTTGTTTAGATTTTTTATCATGATAAAAATATCTGGCTGCACCAATTTTCTTAAACTATTGGATTCGCAAACATAAAAAGAATTTTTATCAAGCATCGGCAGAAGCTCTTGAAGCGCGATATTCAGGAATTCAGCTTTTGTATGAATCCAGAATGTTTCCTGCGCACCCGATGAAATCATACGATCGGTGCTTTTTTCTTTTCTGGTAACAGTATTTTTTTTAATGGTAAAATTTTCATTTAAACTTTCAATATTTCCATGAAAAGAGTTATCACCTTCATGAATAGTGCTGATTTTAATTCCTGTAATTTTATAATTATCGCTGAAATTTTTTATAATGGATGATGCAAGCTCTGTCTTGCCCGAATGACGAGCTGTTGCACCGATGATTATCATTCTTTCTATTCGTATCATAAATTAGGACCTGAACAAAATTAAGGCTTTTAATTAAAATTAAAGAAAAATATTTTTCAAATTATTATTGCTATTAATTTAAAAAACTTTGAAGAGAATCAATTTATTTATCATTGCAACCTTATTAAGGTGTGTCATTAAAAATTAAAATGAATAACCCAGCGAAGCAATGAAAAATCTTCCGGGTGGCAACAATCCTTTGCTGTCGAGGTGGATAGTGTTGAATATATTTTCGCAGGTTAATGATGCATTAAAACTTTTAAAGAATTTTTTAGAAACTTTTGCATCAAATAATGCATAGTCGTCAACCTTTATGGTGTTTTCATCATCTGCCCAGGTTGATGAAGCGTATTTGTAGATAATGCTGAAGTTAATAAATTTTGATTTGTAAATAATTCCAGAGAAAATGTGATGCAATGGAACATCAATTAAAAATTTATTGGTAAGGTCTTTCGATACAAAAAGAGTAGTGTCGAAATCTTTTATTTGTGAATGATTATAAGAGTAATTTAAAAATGCTGAAAGGTGTTTATTTAATGTGTAATTTGCAGCAAATTCAATTCCGTAAATTTCAACTTTGCTAATGTTTTCGCGCTTTATAACAGGTTGTTTTTTTGTTTTGGTTGTGTAAATAGAATCACCGGTTCCAACAAAATATTGAAAGTCTTTTCCAATAGAATAAAATAATACGGGTTCAACTTCGAGTTTGTGATACTGAATAACCATGCCTATTTCAGCATTGCTAAGGTATTCCGGTTTAAGATATGGATTGGCAAGTTTAAAACCTTTGTTTACATCACCTGTTTTACACATATCGCTGAGTGTTCCTGAACGAAAGCCTCGCGAAACATTGAAATAAACAGAAAGGCTGTCGTTATATTTATAAAGCAATCCTGCTTTCGGACTTAATGCATTCCAGTTTTTTTCAGTCAAAGGTTGCAGGTATGGCAACATGAATGATGTGGTAAAAGAAGGAGCATCAATAGTAAAATCAGCATCAAAGAAATTTACTATATCATAACGCAAACCTATGATTGACTTCAACCTGTTTTTAATTATCTCTATATCGTCCTGTGCGAATAGCCCGTAATAGTCGAGGTTTCCTTTGTATGTAACAGTATCGGTTGAAGTGTGATAAACATCAGAAGATTTTGTTTTCCCTAATTTACTGTCGAAACCAAAAGTGATGGTTTGATTTTTCTTAAATGGAAATGAAGCATTGCACCAGATACCTTTATCACCAGAGTCGGTGTAAGTATTCAGAAATGTATATGCCCCGCTTTGTTTGATACTTTCTTTTTGTGCATCATCAAAATCGTATTTGTAAAAAGCGGAAGCATAAATTCGGAACTTGCCAATAAGCCCGTTATACCTGGCCTGCCAGAACTGATATATGTCGTGGTAGTAATTTCCAAGCTCTTCAAAAATTTTTTTTCCCTGACCCATTGTTGCATCCGAAGCATCGTATTCAATTTCGAGATTATTATTTTTATTGAAACTATAACCGGTGCGTAATGACCCATTGTTTTCTTTAAGATATGTTGCAACATCAGTGCTTTCGGCAATCGAATCGGGATAAAGAACATAGCCATCACTACGACGGATAAAGCCATCAGCAAGCCAATAAAAACCTTTATCGTTTTTTATTTTACTTCCGCTTAAATTAAGACTGCCACCGTAAGTGTTGTAAGTTCCGTAGAAAGTATTGACTTCAGCTTTAAAAGGTTTTGAAGGATGACGTGTAATTACGTTAATAACTCCGCCCATAGCATTACTGCCATATAGCGAAGAGTTTGGGCCTTTGATAACTTCTATTTTTCTGATGTTCTCAGGGTTTATCCTGTTCCAGTTTGTAGCACCGCCATCGACAATGCTTGCTGGGATTCCGTCAATCAGAAGTAGAGTATAAACATTTCGATTCAATCCGCGCATGGTAACATCGCCAGTTTTGTAAAAAATTCCGAAGTGACGTGTAATGTTAATTCCTGAGATCAAACTTAAATACTCATCGGCTGTAACTGCCGGTATTTCCTGTATTTCGTCGCGTGTGATGATACCAACACTTGCCGGTAAATCTTTAATTTTTTTTTCAGTTCGTGTTGCAGTTACGATTACAGAATTCATCTCATACATTCCTGAGATTAATTTAAAATTGAAATTATAAGCTCCGGCAGATGTAGTAATGTAAAGAGAAGTATCTTTATAACCCATCAACTTTACTTTCAGATTATAAGAACCTGCAGGTATTGAACTGAATTCGTAATTACCGCTGTTATTGCTAATGGCAGAAATATTAAGTTCTTTGATTGATATGGTTGCACCTTCCAGCTCTTCGTTAGATGAGGCATCAGTAATTTTACCATTAATGGAAACCTGTGAATATGCTTCAAATACTGAAACAATGAGAAAGAAAAGAAAAAAATATTTTATAATTTTTATTTTCACTTTTAATAAGGTTGCATTTTCACTTTAATCTCAACAGTGCCTGCATCAGTGCCGGTAACATTAAGCACTTTGAACATTCCCAATTTATTTTTCGCTGTGCGGAAAACATAAATATCACCTGCTACAAGATTTTTTGCTTTACGTTTTGCCAGCGTTTCATTATAAGTCGCTATCAATATGCTGTCATTATAGAAGCTTTCAAAATCAGAAGCGCTTAGTGAAGTTTGCAGGTAACGTGTTTCGTTTTTAACAGTCCAGTTTGTTAAGCCTGAAGTGCCCGGAAATACTGATGCATCTATGTTTGCATTAGGTGATGCAATGGTGTTTGCATCAGTTTGAATAGCGTCATAGAAATATAAAATCTCAATAGAATCCTGGATAGCATATGCCTGGTCTAAATTATAAACCAGTTTGTTTTTTATATCAAGAAAACTTCCAATAGAAGTATTGTTCTGAGCGCCTAAAATAATTGATGGAATTGTAACGATACTTCCAAATACAGAACTAGAATCAGCAAAAATATTAAATGATACAGAAGCTGAATTTCCGTTTTTATCGCGCACAATAAATGTCCACGTGTCTTTTGCTGCAAGACCTTTTATAATGGTTTTATTGATGTCGAGCGTGGAAACATTCATACCGGTATCGAGGTATGTTGTAGTTGAATTATTACTAACCTTAATAATGAAATTGGTGATATTCACATCCCCTTTTTGAGCAATGATGCCAACATTGTAAGTTTTACCAATTAAAATTGTGTCATCTTTATAAACAAACCCGCTGTCAAGTTTAAATGCAATAGTTGGTCCTATACCATCATCATTATTTTTTCTGCATGAAAAAATAGAAACAATGAAAAGCACCGTAAACAGTAACTTGCAAAAGATTAGTATTTTGTTTTTTTTGTTATGCATGTTGTTACATAACGATTGGTTAAATATAAAATTAAAAAAAGAAAAGAGCACTAATTATCTTTTTTCTTGTGAAACATTTTTATTCCTGAAGGAATAAGTCCGCCAATAAATCCGAAAATAAAATGAGTGAAAACCGGAAATAAAAATCCGTTAATAAAAGAACCGTAAGGGAAACCTGTAATAAGAGTGATTGCCATTCTTGTAATAGGAATCGACATATAAGCAAGTCCGCAAATCAATGCTGTAAAGAAAATATTCTTACGGAAAAAAGAAATGTCATTGTAAAGTAGATCAACAATGAATCCTGGGAAAAGATAAGTTACAGTTATGAATGGATCTTTAAAGCCAAGCGGAATGAGGAGCATAAAAGCTGCGCCAATACTTGAATAGCTTGATGCAAATTTTTTATTTGAAATTAATCTGCCCGAAAAAAGCAAAGCCATATAAATTATTCCGTTATGCCCGGGAAGTTTTAAAGGGATTCTCAGGTAAGCATGAAGCAAAACGCCTGCTGCTCCTATTCCTGCCAAAAGAATAAATTCAGTAATATCATTTAAAAGCTTAGTTGGATATGCTTTTGATATACTCTTTTGATACGACTTTCCATCCATAATCTGCTTCGTTTGATTGTTCTGCAAATATAACGATTTTATTTTTCTTTAAAACAGGTCGCCACCAGTCGGCAAGAAATACTTTTGTGTCTGGTGGCAGATCATTATTTTCTATATCTTTTATTTCATGAATCCCTGTTTTTTCTTTTATTTCAGAAACTTTGAAAACACCTATTAACTCACGCATTCCTTTAATCCAAAGAAATCGTCCATCATTGCCGCCTTTACGCAAACCTACGGCAGCAAGCGAACCGATTATTCCTCCTTTTGTGCCGGTATAACCTTCAAGAAAAATATTTTCTTCCGATGCTATTTTCCTGGCTTCTACCTGTGTGATGATTTCTTTTTTTGCCCGCAATCCCCATTGAAGGATTTTCTCAGAAACCCTGTCATATGGTGCAACACACAATCCTGCATCAGAACCATCGGCGCTTTCTTTCAGTAAATAATCAGCGCAGAATTTTTGTAAGTCATTTATTTTTTCTGATTCCACTTCGAGGCAGGCTGAACTGTTGTGCGAAGTGTAAGGTATTCTTCTGTCGAATAATAACTGGTGACGGGTAACACCAATTAATTTCGCGATTCCATTTTCTGTTAACAACCTTCCCATCTCGCGTGAACGAAAGCCTGTACCACGGCTTTCCAGGTTGTCAGTATCATCAATGCCGATAAGGATTCTCATTTATAATGATGATATTTCGTTATGAAATTTGATGAATGATTTCTGAAAAAATATTTCAAATTCGTTATGAAAACGGGTATATGCTTTTATAAGCTCCAATCCTTGTTTTGTGATCATTGAACTTCCACCGAGCTGACCGCCCCTGTGTTTTTCAATAACTGAGATACCAAGAAGTTCTTCAATTTTTTTTAGATCGCCCCAAGCCTTGCGATAGCTGATGCCAAGGTTTATCGCTGCTTTTGAAATAGAACCATATTCCTCGATAGCCCGTAGTAAATGCCATTTACCATCGCCCAGGATGCCTTCACCGTTTTTTAATGAGAGCCACAATTTATAATGTGCTTCCAATTCGGGAATTTTCGATTTCATCTTAAAAACAACCCAACTGGCATTTCATTATTTTTACTTTCATATCATCGCAGACTTTACCCACTTCTGATGTTGGAGCATGTAAGTCTTCTGCAATTTTTAATGCAGTGGCGCAAGGGATATATTGCTTGCCTTCTTTAGCAATGATCTTAGCTTTAATTGCTTCTTCAATTTTTTTTCTTTCCATAAAAACAATTTTAGTTATGAAAAATCCACAACAATGAAAATCATGTTTCTTATTTATAAAGGCAGAGGTATGATGATTCTTCTTTAACTACGAGCTGAAACTTTTTATCTTTTTCAACGATGAAGGTTTCGCCTTGTTTAAACTCTTTCCATTCGCTGCTTCCGGGAAGTTTAACGGTAAGTTTTCCTGAGGTTACTGTCATGTATTCTACAGTTGAAGTTCCGAATTCATATTCGCCAACAGCCATAACACCTATAGTTGCTGAACCTTCTTTAGTTGTGAACGCAATTGATTTTACATTGCCACCGAAATATTCGTTTGTTTTGAACATAATTATTTATTTAATTGTTATACTGTTTTATTGTTTAATTGCTAAAAAATTCATTCTTTAACCGTCAACCGTCAACGGCTTTCATCATCCTCCGCTCATTAAATGTATCACATCTACTTTATCGCCGTCGCGGATTATTATTTTTTCGTAATCATCTCTTTTCACAAGATTCCCATTCACTTTAATTACAAGCAATTTAAAAGTAAATTTCTGTACAGCTAAAAGTTCTTTTACAGAAATTTCCTTATAGTTAAGTTCTGTATCGTTATTGTTAAGGTTAATTTTCATCTTCAAATCTTCATATTATAATTCTCAAAATTAAAATTTTATTTTGATTTTAAATAGGTATATTTATAAAGAATTTCATTTATATGATAATGGCAATTGTCATTATACCGATACGGAAATGATTTATTCATAACTTATTTTATACCGATTGTATAGATGTAATAGTCCAATAAATTGTACTATAACATCTATGTCATCGGCATAACCATTGTAAAATTTAAAATATCCTTTGGACTATTTTAAATTAACAATTGGTATTATTTTAAAGGTATTTATGAGCTCACAAGTTCGGTTGCAAAATTTCCTATCCACGACAAGTCGGGATAAATCGGCATAACAGAATCTAAGCTTATTTTGCTTAACAAATCAGCTAAGATTCTATATAAATTCAAATGTTTCCGATAAATCTTTATAAAATCTTTATATTTAATTAATGATTATTTATATTTTCTTTATAAATGACACAGTATCTTTGTAAAAAAATAATAAAACATATAATAAGTGCCAGCGCTATTTACATACAAAGCTAATAAATCAAGACAATATTTTTTAAGTATTGGACTTGTTGTTGTGGTTTCAGCCATTTGTTACTTGCTATCGGATTATATGGGTTACCGTGTTGTCGCGTTGATCCTGATGGTTACCGTTTCGTTCATCGCAATGTTTTATAGCATTCTTCCTGTTTTGGTTTGTGCCATACTTAGCGCCCTGATTTGGGATTATTTTTTTATTCCGCCCTATTTTGCATTTACAGTTCATGACACTGAAGACCTGTTAATGCTGATGATGTACTTTATTATTGCTATGGTGAATGCAGTAATGACCTATAAGATACGACAAATGGAAAAAGCAGCACAGGAGAGAGAAGAAAAAGAAAAAACAGTAATGCTATATAATACTTTATTGAATTCTCTTTCACATGAATTGAGAACACCTATTTCAACTATTATCGGAGCAACGGATAATATGTTATCAGAATTAAACAATTTAACAGAACAAAACAAAAATGATTTATTAAAAGAGATATCAGATGCTTCACTGCGCCTTGACAGGCAGGTAGAGAATTTGCTTAATATGTCAAGACTTGAATCCGGTTTTTTAAAACCCAAAAAGGATTGGTGCGATATCAATGAACTTATTCATGATGTAGCAAACAAGTATACGGGTAATATTGATAATCATACTATAAATATACAGGTTAAAGAGAACTTGCCTCTTTTTAAACTTGACTTTGTACTAATAGAACAAGTGCTGAATAATTTAATTTTAAATGCAATACTGTATACGCCAAAATACTGCATAGTAACAATTATGGCAATGTGTAAAAACGATAATTTAATACTCATCATTGAAGACCATGGCAATGGGTTTCCACCCGAAGAGATTGATAAAGTATTTGATAAATTTTACCGGTTAAAAAATACAAAACCGGGAGGGACAGGGCTTGGATTGTCTATTGTCAAAGGGTTTATTGAAGCACATAATGGCAAGGTGAAACTTGAGAATATCCCTGAAGGTGGAGCCCGGTTTACTATAGAAATACCAGCAGAAACAACATACATAAACAATTTAAAAAATGAATGAGCTGGAAATATTAATTATTGACGATGAAGTCCAGATACGAAAGCTGTTAAGTATAACTTTACACAGCAATAATTACAAAGTTCTGGAGGCTGCCAATGCTAAAGAAGGATTGGCGCTGGCTGCCAGTTGCAGTCCTGATATGATTCTGCTTGATATAGGATTGCCGGATGAAAGCGGGCATATTGTACTAAAGAGATTACGTGAATGGTACAATAAACCTATTATTATCCTTTCCGTTCAGAATTGTGAAGACGATATTGTAAAAGCTTTGGATAATGGTGCAAACGATTATCTTGTAAAACCATTTCGTACAGGTGAACTTCTTGCACGTTTACGTTCAGCAATAAGAAGTACAAATATTGAAGAATCACAGCCAGTATTTGATTTAGGTGATTTATATATTGATCTTTCAACACATACGGTAAAAAAGAATAAAGAAGTTATAAAGCTCACATCAACGGAGTATTATTTGCTGGCGTTATTAGTGGTGAATGAAGGAAAAGTACTGACACATCAGTATATTTTAAGACAAGTGTGGGGTGTTGGTTATATTAGTCAGTCGCAGTATTTGCGCGTATTCATAGCACAACTCAGAAAGAAAATTGAAAACGATCCGAACCGTCCTGAGTATATCCTTACTGAATCAGGAGTTGGTTACCGCTTTGTTGCGAAAGAGTAAATCACTTTATAAAATATTTTTTAAAATGACATCGAATAATATTCATTCGAAGAGGATAACTATTGCCTCATTATTGGTGGCGCTTGGAATAATTTACGGCGACATAGGGACTAGTCCATTATATGTTCTTAAAGCAATAGTTGGAGAAAGAAAGATTGATGAGATACTGGTGTTTGGTGGAGTTTCATGTATATTCTGGACATTGGTTTTTCAAACAACCATAAAATATATTTGGTTAACACTGAAAGCAGATAATGAAGGTGAAGGAGGAATTTTTTCTCTTTATGCATTAGTTAGAAGATATGGAAAAAAATTAGTGATACCCACAATACTTGGTGCAACAACACTCCTGTTTTCCGCACTTTTTCGAGGCACCCTCTGAACCCCTTGTTAAATCTAT
>DAOQAK010000027.1 GCA_035353855.1 Bacteroidales bacterium
AAATTCTTTACACTTTCACCAGTTGAAAAATTGAAATTTATTCCAGTAATAGTAGATTATATTTTCAGTCAAGAAAACGGAGAACAAAATTTTACCGACAATACCAAAAATCTATTAAAAGCTTTTGCTATTTCAGTTCCACACGATAAAGCAATGTCAATTCGTGATGATGTTGCATTGTTTCAAGCTATAAAAACAAGATTAGTAAAAATATCTGACAGGAACGAAAGCGGCAAAACAAATGATGAAATGGACACGGCAATCAAGCAAATCATTTCCGAAGCCATTACAGCTGATAATGTGATTGATATTTTTGATGCAGCAGGGTTGAAAAAACCCAACATTGAAATTTTAGACGAAAGATTTTTACAGGAATTAAAAGACTTACCACAAAAGAATTTAGCCGTTGAGTTATTAAAAAAATTACTCAAAGACGAAATCAAAAAACGGACTAAAATCAATTTAGTAGAAAGCAAGAAGTTTTCTGAAATGTTGGAAGATGCCATAAAACGCTATCACAACGGAATGATTGACACCGTAGAATTTTTGGAAAAAGTGTTGATCCCATTTGCCGAGCAAATGAAAGAAGCCGACAAGCGTGGCGAGAATTTGGGATTAGATTACAGAGAATATGCGTTTTACACAGCATTAGAAGTGAACAATAGTGCCGTTTCAATTTTAGGCGATGAAATTCTAAAACATATTGCTCAAGAACTTTTAAAAACCGTTCGTAGCAGCACAACAATAGACTGGACTATTAAAGAAAGTGTTCAATCGGCTTTAAGGCGTAATATTCGAAGAATTTTACGATTACACGGTTATCCGCCCGACTTACAAGAAAAAGCAGTCGAAACAGTTTTAACACAGGCAAAAATGCTTGCAGAAGATTTAGTAAGTGGTAAAGACAACGAATAAATTTGCCAACGCACAGTCGTAAGCACATTTGCAAGCCCGCACGAACCAACGCTCCAACCAAAGGCTTGCAAAAGAGCTTCCGCCTTTACAACGCAACTTGGCAAAGCCATTTTGTCCAACGCTCAAAAAAACAAAATAAATTTGTGCTTCGTGGATAGGTTGGTGCAGGTTGACACAGATTAAAAAGAGAGCTAAATGACTGATAAACTGACAGGAAACAAAGAACACCAGCCCCTAACAAGCGGTATAAAACATTGGGGTTTAAGTGGTTATGCAAGCGTTCTGCCCCGCATCAAGTTCAGTGTAACTGGACAGGATAGTAGCCCGCAATCCCCAACGATTTCATACCGCCAACCGTTATAAATCTAAAAATTAATTTTAAATAATACGAATTCATAAATTACTTGTTTATAAAAATGGAAAACCAATCAGATAAACCGGGATTATCAAGAAAACTGGGACTGTTCACTGCATTAATGGTGGTGGTGTGTTCCATGATCGGTTCGGGGATATTTAAAAAAATATCTCCTATGGCTGCATCCTTGTATTCTTCGGAACTTATAATTTTCTGCTGGTTCTTGGCCGGTGTTATTACTTTGCTGGGCGCAATAAGTTATTCGGGATTATCGCGTATCAACAGCGAAGCAGGAGGGGAGTATCAATACCTGAAAATAATTTTCGGGAAATTCTTTTCATTCCTTTATGGCTGGACTGCTTTCACAGTTATTCAGTCAGCATCTATTGCATCTATAGCTTATGTATTCGGACAGTCGGTAAACAATATTTTTGCTTTACCCGAATTTAATGCAAGCATTGCAAATATTAGTGTTTTAGGTATTATGCCATTCAGTAATTTTGGCGTTAAAGGAATTACCATTCTTTCCATAATTATCATTACTGTTATAAATTATTTCGGGGTACAGTATGGCGGCTGGACAGTAAACTTTTTTACCATTGCCAAAATTATTGGAATACTTTTTTTACTGGGGATTTGTTTTGGTTCCGGTGCGGGCAGCAGCGAAAATTTCCATCAGCCATCGCAACATTACGGGAGTATAGGCAATTTGAATTTCTGGGGACTGACGAGCATCGTGTTTGCAGCAATGCTCAGCGCTTTCTGGGCTTTCGACGGATGGGTGAATATTACATTTCTTGCAGGTGAAGTAAAGAACCCGAAACGCGACCTTCCTGTTGCTATTATTGGCGGTGTTTTAATTGTAACGGTTTTTTATATGATCGTTAATTATGCTTACCTGTATGTAATGCCTGTTGATGGATATGTAGAGCTTGCGAAAGGACAAAATACTATTGCGGCCGCAGAAATTACAAAAAATATAATTGGCCCTTCGGGTTTTATAATTATTTCTGTTCTGATATTAATTTCCACATTTGGGACAACGAACAGCAGTGTACTTGCATCATCGCGTATTTATTACGCCATGGCACGCGAAGGTTTGTTCTTTAAAAGTGTTGCCGAAGTGCATAAGAAGTACCGTACTCCTCACAGATCGCTAATATTTCAGTGTGTGTGGGCATGCACTCTTGTGATATCGGGCACTTTCGATCAGCTTACCGATATGCTTATTTTTGCTGCATTTATCTTTTATGGTTCCGGCGCATTCGGATTATTTATCCTTAAAAAGAAAATGAAGTATAGTGAAAAAATATTCGGATATCCTGTTGTTCCTGCTTTATTTATTATTTTCTGCTTGGTGCTTGTCGTTAGCAGTTTCGTGGAACGACCAGCCGAAAGTTTTATCGGTATTGGATTAATACTAACCGGTATTCCTTTTTATTTATATTGGAAAAATAAAAAATCCTGAATCAAAAATAATTCAGGATTTTGATTTATATCGTAACTTATATCAGAACGCGTATTTCAAACTAAGGTACAGCCCGCGTCCGCGAGTGGTGAACCCGTTTATTTCAGTATATTTCTTATCGAAAATATTTTCAGCTTTTGCAATAAAAATTAAATCGTTGTACTTATATTTTAAAGATAAATCCATTAATGCATAATCTTCAAGACCAACAGTACCAAGCGCTCCAAACGGACCTAATTCGGAATTGTAGTATACATCATTTTGTGAACCCACATACCGGATATTTGTACTTAATGAAATAGATTTAAAAATATTATATGATAGCATAAGGTTTGCGCAGTTTGGACGCCTGGTAAGACCTAAAATTGTGATGTCTTTATTTTTTATAAATTCACCATTGTTGTATAGTTGAACATAATTTCCTTCTGTCTTCACTGTATCTATTGATGAAGGAGTGTATTTAAGTTTGCCTCCTAAAAGAGTTATGTTTCCTGATAAAGAGAATTTTTCGCTGATATCGGAAGTAATTCCTAGTTCTATTCCTTGTGTATAAAATGTTCCTATATTAAGATACGTATCGCCTATATAATCCATGAAGGAAAGAGAATCAACCGGTGTTTGTTTGTTCCACAGGTACACGTATTCAATGGAATTGTCAACTTCGGTATGAAAATACGAAGCAAAAACGCTGACATTTTTTGCGGGGAAATATTTTATTCCGCCTTCAAAACTTTTACCTGTTTCGGGTTTCAGGTTTTTATTTCCGCGAATGATACCTGATGTTGTATTTACAAACGGTGCATAAAGCTGGTACATCGAAGGTGCATTAAAGCTGGTGGAATAGGAGAGGTACAGCATAGCATTATTTGTTACGCGATAAATGGGATTGATCTCAAATGTTTTATTAACACCAAACAATTCATGCTTTGAATATCTTGCGCCAACAGCCAAAGCAAGTTTATTTAATTTTCCTGAAAACAATGAGCCTTCTATATCTGCATGCATAAAGGCTCCGCTTGTAATAACGTCAATATTAAGGGAGTCAAGATTGCTTGATGTTTCATAAACGCCCCACATACTTTTGCTGTAATAATAATTTTCCGATGTCATCTTTTCATTAAAGAGGCTACCACCGGCAACAATATCAAAACCTTTTACAGAATAATTTAACTGGGCTTCATTGGTTAACGAAGATCCTTTATATAAATCATCATAATAGGTGTGATCGAAAATATCAATGCTTGTTCCCAGTGAATCAATGAACATTGTATCAACAACAGAAGAATCATCTTCTGCATAACGTTTCATTTCCGAAAAGCCACCATCAAAGCTAAGTTCCAGGTGTTTATTTATTTTGTATGATACCCCGTAATTGATCAATTGTCTTTTAAAATTAAGGTAATAATTATCATCATCAGTATATGCTGATTTATCAAGGTCGGATAGCTGGTTTAAATTTTTAAAAGAAGTATATGCGTTGATCTTATTTTTCGAGTAACCGATTTTTCCATTGATTTCAGAAATGCTGAAATCATCTTTATCTCTGTTTTTATAAACAGTTTGCGAAGTTACCGTATCAATGGTTGCATCTAATCCGTCGGCGTTTGTGCCAAGGTATTCAAGATTGCAATAAAAACCATTTTTAAAGGAATATGCCCCGAAAATATTTTCGCTCATTGAAAATGTTTGTTTGCCGAACGTTCCGGCTTTGAATTCGGTATTTCCCGAGAAACCGGTTTCCTGGTTTTTCTTTGTAATGATATTAATAACACCTCCTATAGCTGATGAGCCATACATGGTGCTGTGCGCTCCCCTGATGATTTCTATCCTGTCGATGTTTGACAAAGATAATTCTGCTAAGTTTAAAGCATTATTAGTTGATGAAGGGTCGGTAATTCTGATACCATCAATCATAATTACTGTTTGATTGCTGTTTGCACCACGCATAAAAATACTCTGAGCCATACCCGGGTTTTGTCCGGCACCAACAATAGAAATTCCTTCTTTGGTTTGAAGCACTTCAGCTACGTTGTTGTAAATGCCGTTCATAAGTTCTTTGGATGAAATAACAGTAATGCTTCTCCCAATACTGTCGGCGTTCTTTTCGGTCCTGGTGGCCGAAACAACCAAAGGTTTCAGCTCTTTTGATTTAATGCTGTCATTTTGCTGTGCGAATGAATTGCTACATAGAAGGACACAAATAGCACAAAATATTTTTTTTGCGCCCTGATTTTTTTTCTCCTTTTTCATTTTAATTTTTTTTAATGTTTGAAAAAAGGAATAAAAAGAAAGAAGAAAACGTGAAAGGATGTCGTTTTTTCTCGCTTTTTACCCGAAAGCTATTTAATATGTTTTATGGCAGGTCTTCTGACTTGTTCATTTTCCGGATGCCTTCCCATTCGCCGGTAGGCGAACAGTGACAAAAAGATTTCCGAAAAATAATAAAGAACTTACAGCAGCGGGTACTGTCCGGGATTTACACCCGGTTCCCTTTTAAGGCAGGTTTCAACGATTATGAAACACGCACACCATGCTGCAAAAATAGATATTTTGGAATATGCTAAGTATTTTTTTTTGAAAACATATTAACGGGTTGTTAATATGCCGGTTAATGATAAATACAGTTATTTATTGTCAGGCTTTGTTCCGGTATTATTTGCAGGGGTTTTGGTATCGGTACTGTTTGTTTTTGTGGGGGTGGTTTTATTAGTCTTTGTGCTGGTTTTATTTGTTTTTGTCGGAGCAGCAGCTTTAGTTTCTTTGAGTTGAAGTACTCCTTTTATATAATTTTCTGTCCCTGTAATTTTTCCATCAGCATCATATATATCCCATGCTCCATCTTTTTCGCCATTCACATATTTACCTGATGAAATTTTTACAGCTTTGGAATTATAATATGACCAAACACCATCTTTTTTATTATTGACATAGTTCCCTTCCGACTTTTTTTCACCTGATGTTTTGAAATAGGTTATCCAGCTACCTGATTTCTTTCCATCTTTGTATGTTCCTTCAGCGTTAAGCTGTCCGTTAATATAATAGCTTTTATAATCACCGTCTTTTTTGCCGTAATAATAATTCACTTCTTCGCGAATAAGACCATTAGAAGAATAATATTTTGAGCAGGGCCCATGTTTAATATCATTTTTATAAGTGGTTTCCGATAATAATATCCTGTCGCGGGAAAATAATTTCCATGTTCCCTGCTTGCCTTTGGCGTCAGAAACATTCACGTGTTTTTCTCCTCTTGGCGCGTATTTAGGCTTTTGAGCGGTTTCGTTTTCCTGCCCTATGCCTAGAAAAGAGTAACAACAAAAAAGGAATATGAATATTATTTTTTTTAACACAAATTTTTTTTCAAAAATTGAATTCAATGTAAAGATAATTCAAAAAAATAAAACGGATACAAATTAATTATATGAATAACCGGAAAATTATTTAACACGGATCGTTCTTCCAATTTTTAATAATGTTGTTGATTTTATTCCATTTAATTTACAAATAGCATTTACTGAAGTGCCATACCTTACAGCGATCCTTGATAAACTATCGCCACTTTTAATTGAATAATAAACTCCCGGTCCTGTGTATTTAGAAGCGTATGAACCTTTTTTATACGTACTGATATACTGGAAACTTTTTTTTGTGAGAAAAGCAGTATCGTTCCATAACGTTTGATTTTTAAAATCAATAAGACTGTTTGGATTTATTGCAATTCCGAGGTAACGTATTTCAAAATGAAGATGAGGTCCGGTGGAACGACCCGTGCTTCCGCCTAATCCAATAATATCTCCTGCTTTTAAAACCTGGTTGGGAACTACTTTGGATTTGTACAAATGCCCGTATAATGTTTCAAGTCCATTGTTATGCCTAATAACTACACAATTACCATATCCGCCTCCCCATTTCGAAATCCTAACAACACCATCGAAGGCGCATCGTACGGTATCCCCGGTATGAAGGCTTAAATCAACACCATAATGATATTGCCACCTTCTCCATCCGAAATTGGAGGTGATAAAACCCGGAACAGGTTCGTAATAACAATGTCCTTCATTATCCTGTAATATCACTTTTATAGAATCATTCATGATTGCAGGATTAAAGTCTTTATCGTATAAAAACAATGCATCATTATTACTCCAGGAACCACCGTATGCTTTTGAAATGGAGTCGTATGACAATGCTATATTGTCGGTTATGGAATCGTTGTCGAAAAAGAAATAAATACCGGTTGAGTCGGTAAAATATTCTGAAGTAAGATCAATACTATCATTCGGACTTTCGTATATGTTTAAAGAATCATCATTGATATATTGAGCAAAAGTGGTAAATGTATTTGTGAAAGAGAGTATAAACACAAAAAAACAGAAAATATAATTATGATATGATATGTTTTTAGTATTCTTCATTAATATTAATCAGGTTTAAGGAAGACTTAATTTATTTTTAATATTTTCAATTAATTCCGAAACTTTTTCAATACTTTTTATATTGGAAGTTTTAATAGAATTATATACTGATTGTGAAATTGTTTTTGTCCAGAAAAGTGTGATATCTATATCCTTGGTTTTTCCTTCATTCTTTTTAAGCGATTCAGTTAATGAATTCCTTACATCTTTTGGGATGCTCTTATCCTTAGATAATAATTTTATTTTCTTTAGTCCTTTGGTAGCATTGTTTTCATGAATATCAGCCAGGGCATCAGCAAGTAGATAAGGCCATTCAATTTTTGTAATGGTATTAAAAGCAGCAAAATGAAAACGAGCACCCTGTATATTCTGTTCATAAACACATAATGTTCCCAGCAACAAATGGTAACATACTTTTTTTATTTCTGTGCTATTATCATCAGGTGTTTTATTAATGAAATCAATAGCATTCTTTGACTCTTCATCAGCTAAAGTGTTCAGCTTTTTTTCGTATAAAGCTATGGCAGATAATGAATGCAGAAGAATTTTTACATCTTTATCATTTTTTGCAAGATCTTTTATAATAATACTTTCAGCTATGGCATATTCGGGTTTATCATTTACCGCCCAAGAATAGCCAATAAGTAGTCGCACAATACCTTCTGATATTTTAATCTCGTCCTGGTGTAAAGTAGAATTATAAACTAGTATAATTGGGGGAATTGTATTTTCAGAAAGCGTTTTATATGATTTGAATTTAAGACTTGAGCAGATAGAATCGAAAGCATTTTGTTCCGGGCTGGAAGTGTTTTTACATGACGTAAAAAATTGAGATCCTGTTATAAGAAGGACAAAAATACAACAGAACTTTTTTAGGTTCATATAATTTTTTAATAACTTCATGCTAATCGTAAACGTGTGTCTGCATTGCAAAGATATTAAAATTTAAATATCTTGCAAATCCGGGATTGTTAAAATTAACAAATTATACTAAGCCCGTCAAAAGCCGGTTTGATATGCACGGGGAGCTCATTTTCAATATCATTATGCAATCCCATCTGGTGACTGATGTGAGTGAGGTAAGCTTTTTCCGGTTGTATGTGCGCAATTAATTCAAGGGCTTCATCCAAAGTATAATGCGAAATATGTTTGCGCCGGCGTAATGCATTTATTACAAGTATTTTGGAACCTTTGATTTTTTCGAGTTCGCTTTCTGAAATAAAATTTGCATCGGTAATATATGTGAAATCCTTTATCCTGAAACCTAATACCGGGAGTTTGTAATGCATCACTTCAATGGGGATTATCTCGTCGCCATTGATTTGAAATGGCAAATTGGAAATATAATGAAGTTCAATTTCAGGAACGCCCGGATATTTATCATCTTCAAAAGCATAAAAAAAATCGGATCTTAAAATTTTATGTACATCTTTTTTTGCGTAAACATCTACGGGCTTTTTCATGAAAAAATTAAAAGCGCGCACATCGTCAAGCCCGCCAATATGATCTTTATGACCGTGAGTAATGAGTAAGCCATCAAGTTTTTGAACATTCGCTCTTAACATTTGCTGACGAAAATCGGGACCGGCATCAATAACCAATACATTCTTTTCCGTTTCTATCATGATTGATGACCGCAGACGCTTGTCTTTCGGATTGTCCGACTGGCATACATTGCATTTGCATGTAATTACAGGAACTCCCTGCGATGTCCCGGTTCCTAAAAATGTAATTTTCATCTATATAAAAATGATAATGTTTGTAAAATATGGATGTCATAAGAAATGATATTTTTTGTTACCCGCCTTGACAGTCGGGCTGGCTCGCCCCACTCCCGATATTCATCGGGGCGCAACACTATCTCGCTCGTGAATATCCATGCTAAAGTAAATCCCTGATCAAACTCCTGTTTGATTTTATTCATTACGGTTAGTGCAAATTTGCGTTTGCATGGATATTTCATCAGATGATAATTTTCATCAAAATTAAAATTTCATATTCAATAATTATAATAATTTTGATAAAACTTCAGAATAAAAAAATAAATTAAATAAAAGATGCGATGATACAAATTGATCCCGAAAACTTAAACGAAAATTTTATTAAGCTTATTGGCAGGGATTGGATGCTGATAACTGCCGGAAATATCAAATCATTTAATACAATGACCGCTGCCTGGGGAAGCATAGGCTTTTTGTGGAATAGGCCGGTAGCTTTGTGTTATGTGCGTCCTACACGTTTTACTTTTGATTTTATGGAGAAAAATAATGATTTTACTTTGTCATTCTTTGAAGAGCAATATAAGGATGCTCTTAATGTATGCGGTGTCAAATCAGGCAGGGATACTGATAAAATCAAGGAAACAGGTCTTATTCCAATGGAAACGAAAAACGGGAATATCTATTTTAAACAGGCCCGGCTTGTAATGGAATGTAAGAAAATATATACCGATTTTATTTTTCCCGAAAAATTTATTGATAAAAGTATTGATAAAAATTATCCCTTAAAGGATTACCATAAAATGTATATAGGACAAATCATGCATTGTTTTAAACTGTGATATAATTCGCCGATTAAAATAAATTTATTATTACATTTGTTGAAATTTAATTATGCAGCAGTGAATGTTATTGATAAAATAAGAAAAAGTACGGGCAATTATTTTTTTAAAAACGATATTGCAAAGGTAAGGCGGAACCGGAGCATACAGAGTTTAAAGGATTCCAAAACCATTGGAATTATTTATGATGCTACGGATGAAAAAAATCATGACATTGTTTGTGATTTTGTAAAATATTTCCAGGAGAATATGAAAATTGTAAAAGCTATTGGCTACTTGAATTTCCCGCGTTTACCTCATTATTGTTTTCCTAAGCTTTCATTTGACTATTTTACACGTAAAGATTTGAACTGGTATTTTAAGCCGGGTACACAAAGAGTTCAGGATTTCATTAACGAAGAATACGATATAGTTATTGACCTTTCAATGAAAGATTGTTTTCCTCTTCAATATATTGCCGGGCTATCACATGCCAAATTCAAAGTAGGAAGATATGATGATAAAAATGCAGGCATTTATGATTTTATGCTTGATGTGAATGCGAATATCAAACTGGAAGATTTTATAAAAGAATGCAAACATTATCTAAGTATCATTAATAAAAAACAGGATTAGTATACTCCTGCATATAAAATTTTCCGAATTCAATTCCTTCAAAAAACTAAAGAGATACTTTTATTTGTGTTTGTTAAAATTCTATAAAATACGATTAGAATTGCTTGTGTTTTATTCTTTACGTTTTTTTATTTTTTTCCTGTTTCTTACATTTTTATTACCTGCTATTTTAATATAGCGATGAAAATAGTTTTTATTACGACCTGAAAATGACGATTTTCATTGACTTTTAATGTTTTGAACACTAATTTTAATGCCTTGTAAAAACCTTATGTTAAAAGGCGTTGCCCTGCAAATATAACATGCATTAGATATTATGAACAAATTCAAACAAGAAAATAATTACGAATTTTAATTCTTATTCAGATGAAAAATATATTGAAATTAATGGTAGTTCTTGTTCTTATAACTACTTCAATTATTTCATCAGCACAAATTGCAAATTCTTTTACACAAAATTCTTCCGATAAAATAGATGATATTATTGATTCTGTTTTTCAGGATAACACGGAATTGAATTTTAAATTTATTGCTGAATCCAAAGAACAGGTTGATACTTATTTGACAAATATTATGTCAATAGATTATTATAAACCATCAACCAATGAAGTGATTGCATACGCAGGTAAGGAAGAATTTAAAACCTTTTTAAAACTAAATATTCCTTATTCGGTTATTCCAAAAAATAATAATGAAAAAGCAATTACTATGGCTACCACTATTGCTCAAATGGCAAGCTGGAACAGGTATCCAACGTATAGTGTTTATGATTCAATGATGACAAAATTCCAAACTGATTACCCGAATTTTTTTAAACGTTATAATTTGGTAACATTATCCAGTGGCAGAAAATTAATTATTGGAAAATTAACAAGCAACGTAAATGTAAAAGCAGCTAAGCCGCAGTTTTTATGGGTATCATCAATTCATGGCGATGAAATAACGGGCTATGTTTCCCTGTTAAGATTTATTAATTATTTATTGACGAACTATGGTACTAATGCAAGGGTTACTAATATTGTTGATAATATAGAACTCTGGATATTACCAGATGCAAATCCTGATGGCACTTATTATAATTCATCAACAGGCACCACTGTTGCAAATGCCCGAAGATACAATGCAAACGGGAAAGATTTGAACAGGAATTATCTTGATCCGCGAATAGGCAACCCTTCTAACAGCGGCGACAATTTGAATTATCCTGTTCAGACAGAAACCCAGACCATGATGAATTTTGCCGACACCATGAATTTTGTTATGGGGGGTAATTTTCACGGAGGCGCCAGTGTGGTTAATTTCCCCTGGGATACATGGGCTTCATCATCTCGTACACATGCTGATGATGCCTGGTGGCGAGTTGTAGGAAAAGAGTTTGCGGATACTTGCATATATTTGGGTCCGATAAATTCTATTTCTAATTATTTTAAAGATACATATTCCATTGGTTATACCGAGGGAGGCGATTGGTACGTGATTACAGGCGGCCGCCAGGATTATATGAATTATTTTCAGCATTGCAGGGAAGTTACCCTCGAAATATCAGTTGATAAAACACCGAGTAGTGATTTATTACCAAATTACTGGAATACTCTTTATCGTCCGATAATGCATTATACCGAAGAATGCTTATACGGTATTAGAGGGATTGTTTCGGACTCATGTACCGGAAAGCCAATAGCAGCAAAGGTTTTTGTGAACAGTCATGATGTAGACAGTTCATGGGTTTATTCAGGTGCATTGTTTGGAAATTATTACAGGCCTATTAAAGCAGGAACATGGAGTCTTACTTTTTCAGCTACAGGCTATCAATCGAGAACAATTAGTGTTACTGCAACTGATGGACATGCTGTAATAAAAAATGTGAAATTAATGCCATCTTCTCCTCTAAGTCCAGTTGCCGGGTATACATATGCTGTAACTACCAATACCGTTAATTTTACTAATTCATCAACAAATGCGTTAACCTATTCGTGGAATTTTGGTGATGGTGGTACAAGCACAACAGTAAGCCCCTCGCATACTTATTCTTCAACAGGTACATATACTGTTCAGTTAACAGCATACAATGGGTGTGGCGGATCAAATACAACTTCAAAACAGGTAACTATAACTACTGTCGGAATAAATGAAGTTTCTGAATTGAACTCATTTAAAGTATTTCCAAATCCAGGTAATGGCGTGTTAAATTTAACTTTTGGCGATAATAGTTTTACAGGAAATATAGAAGTGATAAATAATATTGGTGAACAAATTTTTAAAATAAATATTTCAAACGAAAAGTCAGTTCAACTGAATTTATCTGATGTAAAGGATGGATTATATTTTCTGAGAATATCGGATAATGAAAATGTATCATATAAAAAGTTTATCATCTCAAATCAATAGTTTTCTTTAAGATTTATTGAAAAAAGTATATCATAAAAAAACCCGCATCATCTGCGGGTTTTTTTAGTTGTTATTTTTTCTGAAGATCTGCAAATACTTTTGAAATGTTTATCATTCCTTGTGATGAGTAAATACCTGAGTCCAGTTTTTTCTTGATTTCCGAGAAAGCGTTAAGGGTATAATTAACATCATCCATAGTATGAACGGCTGTAGGAATAATACGAAGTATGATCATGCCTTTTGGAATTACAGGATAAATTACTACAGAACAGAAAATGTTGAAATTTTCACGAAGGTCGAATGCTAACTGCGTAGCTTCAGAAACGCCACCTTTAAGATTTACAGGAGTAACAGGCGATTGTGTTTTCCCAATATCGAAGCCTCTTTCCTTATATCCATTTTGAAGTGCATTTACAATTTTCCAAAGATCTGCTCTGAGTTCAGGCATAGTGCGAATCATATCGAGACGTTTCAGTGAACCCATAACCATAGGCATTGGCAATGATTTTGCATAAATCTGCGAGCGTAAATTGAAACGTAAATATTTTACGATTTCTTTTCTACTTGCAACAAATCCACCTATACCTGCCATCGATTTAGCAAAAGTTGCAAAGTAAATATCTATCTCATCCTGGCATCCGAAATGTTGACCGGTTCCACCGCCTGTTTTTCCCATAGTGCCGAAACCATGAGCATCATCAACCAATAAACGGAATTGATATTTCTTTTTCAGTTGAACGATTTCATCAATTTTTCCAAGGTCGCCTACCATTCCGTAAACACCTTCTGTTATTACAAGAATGCCACCACCGGTTTCTTTAACTACGTTGGTAGCATGCTGTAATTGTTTTTCACAACTTTCAATATCGTTATGCTTGTAAACAAAACGTTTTCCGATGTGCAAACGCATACCATCAATGATACATGCATGAGCATCTGAATCGTAAACAATAACGTCTTTCCTGTCTACCAGGCTGTCAATTATTGAAACCATACCCGGGTAGCCGTAGTTCAGAAGGTATGAGTCTTCTTTGCTTACAAATGCTGCGAGTTCTTTTTCAAGTTGTTCATGATATTTGGTTTGTCCCGACATTATGCGTGCACCCATAGGAGCTGCGAGTCCCCATTCTTTTGCTGCATCAGCATCAGCTTTTCTTACATCAGGATGATTAGCCAATCCCAGGTAATTATTCAAACTCCAAACGAGTCGTTCCTTACCCATAAATTTCATGTGAGGACCGATTTCACCTTCCAGCTTGGGAAACATGAAATATCCATCAGCTTGTTCTGACCACATTCCCAATGGGCCAGGTTTTTGCGCTACTTTTTCAAAAATATCCACAATATATAATTTTAATGTTTTCCGACTGCAAAACTATAAAGAATTTCAGAATTCTCTATATAAGATTTACATATTCTTATTAACTTCTTATAAACTACCTGTGTTTGGTGCATCTTATGCAGATTCAATTAAAATAGGTAACTTTACAACCCTAAATAAAAATCTGTTAAATGAGAACAAAAAACTATTTAATTCTTTCTTTCATTTTGGCTGTGGTTGTTGTTTTATCTTCTTCATGCAGCTCAACTTCAGGAATATCAATGGAAGTGTTAATACCTGCGCAGATAAACCTTCCAAAGCATATTAAAAAGGTTGCAGTAATCAATCGTTCACTTCCTGCTAAAGGTGAGTGGGTATCGAATGTTCTTGAAGGATTTATTTCAGGCGAATCAATAAAAGCTGATAAAGATGCTTCGAATAATTGTGTTCAGAGTTTGGTAAACCAGTTGAACAGCAGCCCTCTGTTAACTGCAGTTCTGGTTACCGGAACTAAATTAAAAGGAACAGGAACTCGTGAATGGCCTGTTGCCTTTGCGTGGACGACTGTAGATTCAATATGCAAAGCAACTGGTTCGGATGCATTGATAGCATTGGAAACATTTGATTCGGATATAAAATTTAATACAGGTAAAAACCAGGTAAAGACAAAAATAAATGATAAAGACACAACAGTCATTGAATTTTTTACTGACTTAAAAGTCAATGTTAATGCAGGCTGGCGTATATATGATAATCTGAATAAAACAGAAGTTGACCAAAATTCTTTTATGGATGAAAAAGGTTGGAGTACAAAAGGCAACACACCTGATGAGGCCATGAAGAAACTTCCTGCAAAACGTGATGCGATTAATGGAGCTGGCTTGTATGCCGGTGCGCAGTATGGTGTGCGTATTTCTCCAACATGGGTTAATGTTCATAGAAGTTATTTTACAAAAGGAAAAAAACAGGATGGTTTTAAACAAGCAAAGAAATTTGTGAAAATTCAAAAGTGGGATGATGCAAAAAATATATGGACTAACATCACAAAAACGGAAAATTCAAAAAATGTTGGTCGCGCATATTATAACCTTGCAGTAGCTTCAGAAGTTGATGGTGACCTGGAAACCGCATATGCCAACGCAAAGAAAGCTTTTGAAGTATACGGAAATAAACCGGCACGTATGTATATGAATATTCTGAACGTTCGTATTAATGACCAGGTGAAACTTAAAGAACAAATGGGGAATGAGTAATTCAGAATTCAGAAGTCAGAATTCAGAAGTGAGAATGTAGAATGAAATTTTTAAAATTGGAAAATACATTTGGCAGTTTTCAATTCACAGTTCTCAATAAAAATGATAATGAATACAATGTGTGCTCCTAATAAACATGAATTACAATTAATGACTATGAAAGTCAGCGACCCGTTCCGTAACTAAGGTCGGGAAGCGTAATGACAATTTATTATAACAGTCAAATAACGTTGATAATTTTTTATCTGTGAAAATGATTGTATGCCGTGGTGAAATAAACTTTTTTTATATTTTTGCTTTTAATCACTAAAAACTAAATCACTAATAATATGGGAAAAACGTATGCAGAAAAAATACTAGGTGCTGAAACAGGCGCTATAGTATTTAAAAAACCGGATATTGTTTTATCGCACGATAATACAGCGAGTATTAATGCAACCTTCGCGAAAATGGGCGGTGACAAGGTAAAGTACCCCGATCAGATTTTGATTGTACTCGACCATAATGCACCTCCAACAAATGCCAAGCTCGCAAACGATTACCAGAAAACCCGCGACATTGTTGCAAAGCAAGGCATCACGAAATTTCATGATGTGGGTAAAGGTATCTGTCATCAAATTGTTTCTTATTATGCAAAGCCTAATATGATTATTGTTGGAAGCGACAGTCACTCTTGTACTGCAGGTGCTTTTAATGCATTTGCTGCCGGTATTGACAGGACTGAAACTGCCGGTTTGTGGAAACAAGGTGAAACATGGTTCCGCGTTCCCGGATCAGTGAAGATTACGTTAAAAGGAAAAATGCAGGATGGCGTTTACGCGAAAGACCTTGCACTGTGGATTATTGGAATGATAGGCTCAAGCGGCGCTGATTACATGTCGATAGAATATCATGGCGATGGTGTGAAAACATTATCGATTTCTGATAGAATGACCATTGCTAATCTTGCATCTGAAATGGGTGCCAAGAATGCCGTATTTCCTGCCGATGAAGTATTGGAAAAATTCCTTGGCGAAAAAGTAAAAGGTACATGGGCTGATGCCGATGCAAAATATTTTAAAGAAATTGAAATTAATTTAGGTGATATTTTCCCCGTTGTTTCTGCTCCGCATAATGTGGATAATGTAAAATCAGTTTCCGAAGTTCAGGGACTTGCCATTCAGCAGGCACTGATAGGAACCTGTACCAACGGGCGTTTCGAGGATTTGCGTATAGCTGCAAAAATTCTCGAAGGCAAACAGGTTGCTAAAAATGTTCAGTTGCTTATTATTCCTGCTTCGAAGGAAATATATATGAAAGCAATGGAAGAAGGATTGATAACAATTTTCTTGAAAGCTAATGCAAGCATCCTTGCACCTTCGTGTGGACCTTGTTTAGGCACAGGACAAGGAATTCCGGCCGATGGTTACAATGTAATTTCTACAGCAAATAGAAATTTCCTTGGTCGTATGGGAAATGAAAAAGCAAATATTTATCTGGCTTCTCCTGCAACTGTTGCATGGTCGGCAATCAATGGCTGTATCAGCGATCCGAGAGGGAAGAAGGCAAATGATAAATTTCCGTTTGAAATTCCGCAAAGCAAAACTGTTTCCATTAAACAAGGCGAAGACCGCTACAGTGAACTTACCTGGAACTATGCCGATGTTGACAACCTCAACACCGACCAGATGTTTGCCGGAAATCTCACTTACAACGTAAATAGTTCCGAAGCAGAAAAAATAATGCCTCACTTATTCAAAGGTTTTGATGATACGTTCTCAGAACGAGTAAAACCGGGCGATGTGTTGATTGCCGGAGCAAACTTTGGTTGTGGCAGTTCGCGCGAGCATCCTTCTGTAGGGCTTGCGTTTGCCGGTGTTAAAGCCGTTATCTGTAAATCGGTGAACCGAATTTTTTATCGTTCATCGGTTAACCAGGGCTTGCCTATACTTGTAGTTCCTGAAGCTGTGAGCGCATACAAGCAGGGTGATAAAGTGAATGTTGATTTTGCAAAAGGGGAAATTACCATTGCCGGAAAAATATTTAAGTTCGCTCCATTACCCGAAAAACTGATGGCAATATTTGATGCAAAAGGTTTGGTGAACTATGTGAAGAATGTGAAATAGGTTGACAAGTTAACAAGTTGACAAGGCATAAGGAAAAAGGCAAAAGGCAAAAGTGAATCGCTGAGGCGAAGTGAAAAGAATCTTATTAGTTATCTTTACTCAATTCTCATCACTCGATATTCGGAGCGTGAAATGTTTTGTTTGGCAATCTGCCATCTTATGGTTTTTTTATTTGTAAATTAAAGAATATTTGTTTATTTTTGTTATACAATTTTCGAACAAGTTTTATGAAAGTTAGTGAAGTAATAAAATTGATTGAAAGCGATGGATGGTTTTGTGTCCGAATGAAAGGAAGCCACAGGCAATACAAACACAAAACAAAAAAAGGACTTGTTACTGTAGCTTTACATAAAATGAGTGATGAAATAGCAAAAGGAACCTTAAACAGTATTTTAAAACAGGCACAATTAAAAGAGGAGAAAGACTAATGGTAAAATATTTAATAATATTCGAGAAAACTGGAACTGGCTATAGTGCTTATGTCCCAGATTTACCCGGTTGTATTTCAACTGGCAAAACAAAAGCAATTGCAGAGAAAAATATATTATCTGCTATTCGTTTTCATCTTCAGGGAATGAAAGAAGAAAAAATTAAATTTCCGATTTTTCGTACTGATGCTGAAACTTTTGTCTTTGCAGTATAATTTATTAATTAAATACAAATAAAATAATAATATACTCCATTCTCACAACTAATAACTAAATAACTCATAACTACGAACTAAAAGGTGGGGCAGAGGCTTCGCCTTTTTTAATAAATTGTTTGCGAAAAAATGAAATTAAAATAAGCACTTATTTCTTTATCCCGTAAGGATTAAATATCAGTAACCGTAGGTGAAACCTGCGTAAAACAAGCTCTTAAGAAAAACAATTCCGTAGATTTATTTAAACCAAATTCTTTTTCATCTTGAAAATTATTTTTTATTTGCAACAGATTTTGTAATTTTAAAATTTAAAAATAAAGAGTGCAATCTTGCCAACACATATTACATTTTAATTTTTAAGAATTTTAATTTCTGAACTATAAATTTTGAGTAAGTCTAATAAAGATATAAGCACTTGTGCATACTGTAATAGATTTGGGAAATTTACAAGAGAACATATTTTTCCTATATGTTTAATTAAAAAGGTGCCAAATTATACTGCGAAATATTCATTAAAAGCAAAAAAGGTTTTTGGAGCAGAACTAATAGTTAAGGATGTTTGTGCGATTTGCAATAATGATTTTTTGGGAAAGTTAGATGAATATATTTGTAAACTTTATGATGAATATTTTTCGTTATTTGTGGACGCAAATGATAAAGTAGTTTTCAAGTATGATTATAACAAACTTTTGAGGTGGTTATTGAAAATATCGTATAATTCAGGAAGAACTACAAATCAAGATATAGATTTATTATCTAAGTATAAAAACTACATATTATATGGAGGTGATTATCCAGAGGATGTTGCTATATTTATAGATTTGATTCCTCCTGCTTTTGATGACTCAAATACTAAAATATATCCAAAATCAATGCGATGTGGTAAAATTAAGACAACCTATTTTAACTACGATTGGCTTACAATTAGGGTTGTAGCTATTAATTCTTTTTATTTTTATTTGGCTTTTTTTCCAATATTTGAGGATTCTATTCCAAAGGATGAGTTTAATTTATTTGGAAATAAATTTCCTGGTATATTGCTTAATTTTAATAAAAATCTAGATACTCTTTTTGTTTCAAAGCAAACGGATTCATACGAAATTCATAAAGATCATTTGACGGAAAATCAAGCTATATATGACCACTATTTTAATATAAAAAAATCACAAATTTAATTTAGCAAATAATTGAACAATGAAAGAATATTACTTTTTAACTGGTAAAGACCAAAATGGTCCGTTCTCAATTGAAGAACTTAAAACCAAAAATCTAACAAGTGAAACTCTTATTTGGTCGGATGATATGGATAACTGGAAAAAGTTAAAAGATATTCCTGAATTATTGAATCTAAAGAAAGTACCACCGCCGCCGCCAGTTGACATGAATAAGAAAAATGTTTTCTCAAAATGGATTTTAAAATATAAAATAACAATTATTTCTGTTTTTTGTTTAATTCTTCTTGCGTCAGCTTTTTTTGTTTTTAATAAAAATAATAAAAAAGTCAATAAAAAAGAAAAACATACAAGTCTTAATGATTTAGAGGATTACGACTTAAATGGAAAAGTTAAATCATTGAAAATTTCAAGTTACGCAGCAAATGGAAACTTTAACGAATGTCAGAAAAATGATATGATTTATAGTGACCTTTTAATTTTCAATAAGCAGGGTAACATTGTTGAAAAGTATGAATATAATAGAGACGGAAGCTTATTTGACAAATATATATACAAGTATAATACGCAAGGAAAAAAAACAGAAGAAAATCGTTACGATTCTAATGATATATTATTTAATACTATTAAATATAAATATGATATAAATAATAATTTAATAGAGGAAGTAGAAAATGAACATCTTAAAAACAAAAATTCAGTTGATATAACTTTGCGTGATTTTCGCCATAATTCTAAAAATTATATTATTAATTACAGCAGTTTTTATAGTAAGGATACATATAAATATGACAATAAAAATAATAGAATTGAGGAAAGAAGTTATACTTCAGATACTGCAACTATAACGTTAATTACATATAAATACGATGAAAATGGAAATGAAATAGAATATAATTATAATTCATCTTTAGGATCTAATAAAGTAACATTTAAATATGATGATAATGGTAATAAAATTGAAGCATCATTCAATAATGATGTGATAAGGGATGGTAAGTATAAGTACACATATAAGTACGATGATAATGGTAATGAAATTGAAGAATGCGAATTTAAATTAAATGGCAGTTTTTCAAGTAAAAGGACTTTTGAATATGATGATAATGGTAATAAAATTGAGGAAATTAAGTATAATGCAGATGGAAGTATTTCTACTAAAGAAATATCTAAATATGACAATGAAAATAATCTAACAGAAGAAACTGTTTATAATTCTGATAATTCTGTTAATGAAAAAAATACTTTTAAAATCGAATATGATAAAAATAATAATTACACAAAAAAGATTTCATTTGAAAATGGTAAACCAATAGATTACTACGAAAGAGAAATTGAATATTATTGAAAGCAGCCCACAACCGCCAAGTACATTGTCAGATAGCACAGACCAACGCTAAAACCTAAACCTGCCAAAGAGCTTGACTTCTCAACCGCACCCTAACAGACAAGTACAATGACCAAATAAAAAAGCCCTGTGTATAACACGCATTTGCTGTCAGTGGCGGTTTTGCGGCTTGTTAGACCGGTAAGTGGGAAGGCAGCCTTTAGTGTTTTCTATAAAGTTTATCGGTTAAAACCGCCACCAAACAGCAAGTGCGGGCACGTTTGTTCCATTATAATTATAAAAAACATGGAAGTAATAATTACCAGAACAAATAAAAAAGATTATCCTCAAACTGAGAATTTAACTCGCGAAGCATTTTGGGATGTTTACAAACCGGGTTGCGATGAACATTTGATTTTGCATAACATAAGAAATAGTAAATGTTTTATTGGCGAGCTTGATTTGGTTGCAACAGTAAATAATAATATTGTTGGTCATATAATAAGCACTGTAGCCAAGGTTGTTGATACAAATGAAAAAAATCATAAAGTTGTATGTGTAGGACCTATTTCTGTTATACCGGAATACCAGGGAAAAGGGATAGGCTCAAAACTAATGAGAAGTAGTATTTCAATTGCAAAAGAATTAGGTTTTCCGGGAATGATACTTTTTGGAAACCCCAATTATTATCACCGCTTTGGATTCAAAAATGCGTTGGAATATAAAATATCAACAAAAGACTGTCAGAACTTTGAGCCATTCATGGCTTTAGAAATTCAGGAAAAAGGATTTGAAGGAATACAGGGAAAATTTTATGAAGACGATGTATTCATAATTGAATCTGAGGAATTGGAAGCATTTGAAAAGAATTTTCCTTACAAAGTAAAACATGTAACCCCAACCCAATTGAAATAAATAGGAAACATAAAAACCTTGTATAAAACAAAACATAAGCATTGTGACATTTAACTTTTTATCTTTCTACTTACGACTTATGTCTTGATACTTACTACTTAATTCTTTCTTACATCAAAATTTAACTATCTTTGGTCATTATAAATTAAAAGGAGGTTTTTATGAATGGAATAACATATGTTTACATTATTGGTGCAATAATTTTTATTTTCCTGATTGGAATCAGGATAGTACGACCCACACACAAAGGGTTGATTGAACGTTTGGGTAAATACAATCGTTTCGCAAGTGCCGGATTTCATTGGATAATACCCGGTATTGAAAAAATGTACCAGATAAATATTACCGAACAAATGGTAAATGCCGAATCGCAGGAAATTATCACCAATGATAATTTAAATGCTAAAGTCGATGCACAGGTTTATTTTAAAGTAAAAGATGACGAAGTAAGTGTAAAAAGTTCAGTATACAATGTAAACAACTACCAATGGCAGATTGTGAACTTAGCACGTACTACATTAAGGAATATCATAGGTACATTAACTTTAAAATCGGCAAATAGTGAAAGAGGAAAAATAAATGCGGATCTGTATAAAACGCTTCATACAGAAACCAGCAACTGGGGAATTGAAATTGTTCGTACCGAATTAAAAGAGATCGACCCACCCAAGGATGTTCAGGAAACCATGAATAAAGTAGTAAAAGCTGAGAACGAAAAAATTGCTGCTATTGATTTTGCCACTGCACGCGAAACAGTTGCCGATGGCGAAAAGCGCGCCAAGATAAAAGAAGCTGAAGGTATAAAGCAGGCAAAGATTTTACATGCTGAAGGAGAAGCCGAAGCAATACGACTGGTAAATGAAGCTGCTGATAAATATTTCGTGGGTAATGCGCAACTGCTGAGAAAATTGGAAGCTGTAGAAAAATCACTTTCTGAAAATGCGAAGATTGTTGTCCCGACCGACACTGAACTTGTTAATGTTATTGGCGAAATGGCCGGAGTGTTGCCTTTGAAAAGGAAACCGAAAGAAGAATAGATTCATCGCTTCGCACTGAATGACAAAAAACATTATAGTATAAAAATAAAAAATGCCCGGAAATTTTTCGGGCATTTTTATTTATTTTTTAATAATTTTATAATGCAATTGCGAAAACCCGTTCTTATGCCTGTAAACATTCAGTAGTTTTAATTCAATTCGGCTGTTTTCGGCAATAAAATCAAAAAGTTTTATTTTATTTGAACCATTTATTTCAGGTGCAATAAGCAGGTTTATTTCATCAGCAAGTCCCTGGTTTAGAAGCACACAGTCGAGCATACCTCCGGTATCAGTTATCAGTTTTTTAACTCCATAATTTTTTCGTAAAGCCTGAAAAGCATCGCTGAGGTCAACATGATCCTTGCCTGCATAAATAATATCATAATCTCTTTCTTCAAGATATTGCAAATATTTTTTAGGTGTTTTTTCCGAAACCATAACAATAATATCTTTCATAAATGACATACGCCTGTATGAATGCAAAATACCGTTTAATTGTCCGCGACTATCGGCAATAACCCAATATGGTCTTGGGTCATCCATGTTAAATAAAGGTTTTCTGAAATCCGATTTTTTTTCTGTCGGAATTTTTATGACCGCGCTTTTTAAAGTATTTGAGCCGACAACATATGCCTGGGCTTCGAATGATGCGGCTATCGTGTAATGCAGGTCCAGGTCGGCAGCAAAATCGGTATATGCGCCATCAAGCGTAATCGTGTTGTGAATAATAATTTTTGGAAGCATAATTTTTTGTTTAAATAATCTTTCTAAATAAAGCAACAGTGGAAACCAGAGTCCACGAGCCTTCCAGTATAACAAACGGAATATAATTCAACATAACTGAAGCCACGCAAGCAAGTGCAGCTCCAAAAATATTCATGATAAGATACCAATTATTTTTTTTTGAAAATTTGAAAATAAGGTTTAGTGAATATGCAAGCAGTAGTATAAAAACACCAACAGTACCAATCAAATCTGTTAAATTCATAAAAAGTATTATATCTTTGAAATGCTAATATAATATTTATTATGAAAAAACTGTTTATATTTTCACTAATTATTTTGTGTTGTTTTCATTTGAATGCACAAAATAAAACCCGTAAACCTGTCGATTCTGTTGGATTTGCAACTAAAGCATGGCAGATGGATTCAATAGTGAAACGATTGCATAAACAATATGATTTATATTATGATTCTGTTTATCAGAAAAATAATTTAACGAATGATATTGCATTCAGGTTTGCAATTTCTCCGCATGATGATTACACTTATGCAGGTTTTTTATATGATGTAACTTTTAGTCATATAAAAGCAAAGACAGTTATAATATTTGGCGTTGCGCATAAAGCAAAGAAATTCGGGATTGAACGGAAACTGGTTTTTGATTCGTTTGACGAATGGCAGGAGCCGTACGGAAACATTGCCGTTTCACCTTTGCGTCAACAGTTGATGAATGCATTACCTCGGAATGATTATATTGTTCATGACAGCTTGCAGATTGTTGAACATTCAGTGGAAGCTTTTGTTCCGTTCCTTCAGTATTACAATAAAAATGTTGAGATCATTTCCATTCTTGTTCCTTATATGCCTTTTGCTGATATGCAGAAATATTCTGATGATATGGCGAAAGCATTGAATGAAGTGATGAAAAAAAATAATCTGCAATGGGGAAAAGATATAGCATTAATAGCATCAACCGATGCAGTGCATTACGGTGATGAAGACTGGGGCGGAAAAAATTATGCACTGTATGGATGTGATGAAAAAGGATTTACCGATGCTGTTAATTTTGAACACCAGATAATGAATGAATGTCTTGCAATTCCTGATTCTAATAGTGCAAAGAAATTTTTTGAATATACCGTACAAAACAATGATTGGCGTGAATATAAATGGACATGGTGCGGAAGATATTCTGTTCCATTTGGAATGTTGACAGCAAATAAACTTCAAAAATTATCAGGAACACAACCGTTAAAGCTGATGATTAGCGACTACTCTACAAGCATTGCCCACAAACCATTTAAATTAGATGATATCAAAATGGGAGCAACTGCAATTGCAAATCTGCATCACTGGGTTGGCTACGCTGTGGTGGGATATAAATAATTCAGAATTCTAAACTCTGAATTAAATTTTATTTTCTTTTTAATTCAATGATTGTGATTTCCGGCGTCATTCCTATTCTTCCGGGGAATCCAAGAAATCCGAAACCGCGATTTACATAAAGGTATTGGTTGCCCTCGTTATATAATCCCGCCCAGTGAGGATACATGTATTCGAGCGGGCACCAGTAAAACCCGCAGCAGTCAATTCCAAATTGCATAGCATGTGTATGTCCCGATAAGGTGAGGTCGGCATTATTTTTCCCTGCTACTTCGGCATCCCAGTGTGAAGGAATATGTGTAAGCAGAATTTTAAACACAGCATTTTCAACTCCTTTGATCGCAACTTCTAATTTGCCGTATTGCTTGAATGGCGGTGTTCCCCAGCTGTTCACCCCTATGATTGCTATGGAGTCATTATTTTTTTTAAGAACATAATTTTGATTTATTAGAAGTTTGAACCCTGCTTCCTGTTCAATTTTTACAAGGTTGTTGAAGTCTTCCGTTTTTTCTTTAATGGTTTTCCAACGACGGTAATCACCTACATCATGATTTCCTAAAATGGAGAAAACGTTAAATGGTGCGTGAATTCTTTTTAATTCGGGCAACATCATTTTTGCTTCATCAGAAAGGTTATTGATTAAATCGCCGGTGAAGAAAATGATATCAGGTTTTTCGCTCATCATCAAATCAATTCCTTTGCGAACGTCAAGCGAATCGGAAAAACTGCCAAGATGCATATCCGATATTTGTGCAATTTTAATCCCATCGAATGTTTGGGGAAGATTAGGAAATTCAATACTGACATGTTCGACTTTAAAATTTGTTTTGCCGAAAATAATTCCGTTCAATACTACGAACATCATTATAATTGTAAATATAACTCCAATAAAACTGAATATTCTGAAAGAAGAAATGTATTGTAAAATTTTATTTTCAAATTTTAATTTCTTTAGAATTAATGCAGGGATCCTGATGATGTATTCAATCAATGCAAATGAAAGTAAAATAAATTTTGGTAAAAAGAATAATGAGAATATTCCGGTTAGGAAGAAATAATTTCTGTAAATAATATAATCAGGTTTGTTGGAAAAGCGAAGTGTTACAAAATAAATTAA
Source organism: Bacteroidales bacterium (assembly GCA_035353855.1). Lineage (NCBI taxonomy): Bacteria > Pseudomonadati > Bacteroidota > Bacteroidia > Bacteroidales > Bacteroidales bacterium. The sequence goes on from DAOQAK010000027.1 coordinate 25,710, forward strand.
TGATAACAGAGCTATTAAAATTATTGTGAAAAAATAAATTCTGCTGAACCTTCTTTTTAAAACAGGTTTTGCTTTCATCCGGAATGCATGCTTAATTGCAATAAATGAAAAGAATTCGATTATTGCGATAAATAAAACAAAAATTAATATAGCCCAAATCATAGTAATGCAAAGTTATCAGAAAATCTGATTTATGAATTTTAATGTTTGAAGTATTTTATTAAATTTGAAGAAATAAAATATAAATTATGGACAAGTTTTTAGCTGAAGCGATAAATGAAGCCAAAAAAGGTCTTGCTGAAGGCGGCATTCCTATTGGCTCTGTGATAGTTTATGAAAATAAAATAATTGGAAGAGGTCATAATAAACGAATACAGCGTGATAGTGTTGTTTTGCATGGTGAAATGGATGCGCTTGAAAATGCTGGTCGTCAGACGGCTTCGGTTTATAAAAAATGTACGTTGTACACAACTTTATCACCTTGTTCAATGTGCAGTGGCGCAATATTGCTTTATGGGATTCCGAGAATTGTGATAGGTGAGAATAAAACATTTATGGGTGAAGAAGAACATTTAAAATCACGAGGAGTGGAAGTAATTGTTGAAGATAATCAGGAATGTAAAGATTTGATGGAACGCTTTATTCATGATAAACCTGAACTTTGGAATGAGGATATTGGAAAATAATTTTTAAAAATATTAGTGCTGTCATAAAAATAGGTTGTACTTTTGTTCCCGATAAATACAAAGATCATAATGAAAAATTTAATCAATAACTTCTTAAATAATAATTCGAATAATAATATTCGGAACGGGAGGCTATTGTAGATACTAATAAAAAATAAAAATATTCAAGCCTCCCGATTTCGTGGAGGCTTTTTTTTGATAAAAATTTTATAATGCATTTACTGAACATTAATAATAACAATAATATTAAACCACCAACTGCGACGGTCGCATTCTTATTGTTATGAAGCCCATCGGAAACAACGGGCTTTTTTTATTACTGCAAAAACTATAAACCAAATAAAAATAAAATTATGAAGTACAAGGAAATCTTAAAAACAGAAGAAGCCATTGCGTTGGTAAAAGAGACATTCGCCAGAGAATTGTCGAAACAATTAAACCTGATAAAAATTTCATCACCGCTTGTAGTGCTTGATGGCACCGGTATTAACGATGATCTGAACGGAGTGGAAAAACCGGTTATGTTTGATATAAAGAATATATCGAAACAAAAAGCAGTTGTGGTTCAGTCGTTGGCTAAATGGAAACGCTTGCGATTAAAGCAACTCGAGATTGATGTGAATGAAGGGATTTTAACAGATATGCGGGCATTGCGTCCTGATGAAGTTTGTTCCTCGTTGCATTCTATTTATGTTGACCAGTGGGATTGGGAATTACATATCGGTCAGCAGCAACGTACATTGTCGTTCCTGAAAAAAACAGTATGTAAAATTTATGAAGCGTTGAAAGAAACGGAAAAAATTGTTCATCATTATGATACAAAGATTCCTGTTTTACTGCCTGAGAAAATTAAATTTTTGCATGCAGAAGAATTATTGCAGCTTTATCCAACGCTGAGTGTGAAAGAAAGAGAAACCGAAGTAGCAAAAGAATATGGAGCTGTATTTATTATTGGTATTGGCAGTGAACTTTCGAATGGTGAACCGCATGATGGACGTGCGCCAGACTATGATGACTGGAGTACAATGAACGAAGAAGAATTTGTTGGGTTAAATGGTGATATCATTGTGTGGCATCCTGTTTTACAATGTGCATTTGAATTATCTTCCATGGGAATCAGGGTTGACAAACATGCTCTTGTATGTCAGCTGAAAGAAAGAAAATGTACTGAAAGAGCAAGGTTACCGTTTCATAAGATGTTGTTGGACGATACGCTGCCTCAGAGTATTGGAGGGGGAATCGGGCAATCGAGGGTGTGTATGTTCATGCTGAAAAAATCACACATAGGTGAAGTGCAAGTGAGCATATGGCCTGAAGATGAAAAAAGAAAACTGACGGAAGCTGGAGTTTGTTTAATGTAGAAAAAGTAAGGGCGGCGCGTGAAACGCGCCGCCCTTACTTTTTAATATTAATTTTTTAAATCTTCTTTTTAACCCGGAAGATTTTTTTGTTATTCGTATTTGCTTACTAATCCGTTCAACCTGCTTTCTATGGCTTGGATTATTTTATTGTCTTTATTTTCCGGGTTGTCGAAATGCATTTTATCTTTCACTTCATTATTTTCAATGATGCATATTTCATTTCCTACAATTTCAATCATGGTTCCTCCTTGAAGCACTTGTGCTTTAAGTGTACATTCTTCAGCAACATCGGCATCATCAAGAATAACAATGTCTGCACCTGCATGCAAAGTGCCATAATCATAAATGTCATCTTTAGTATGAGCAAATAATGCAAAACCTGCTTTCGGATGACGCAATATCATTTTTACATTCTGTTCATGACTTTCATTTTTATAGAACCAGCGTCCGTTAAAGAATACACCGTGTTCATTAAGGTATGCAAAGAATATATCATTTTTAATTTCGTGTAATCTTTTGTTAAGCCAGTTTGCAACATTATCTGATATTTTATTACATGCGATGATTGGAATTCTTCCGGAACCTTCTTTTGGGAAATGAGTTTTCATGATAAACTCTGGAACATTAATAGAGCCGCCATAAGCAGGAGCAAGGTGCATGAATACTCCGGGTCCAGCATTGATTTCAATAATTCCGAAATTTCCTTCACGCCATGATTTTGAAATATCCTGTGACAGCACATCGATCCCCAGGCATTTTACGTTGAAGTATGTCGCAATATCTTCAACCAACTGAATATTCTCAGGATGGATTTTTGGTGTAACATTTATCGATACACCGCCGGCTGAAATATTAGCAACACGTCGCAATGTAATTTTTTCTCCTTCTTTTGGAGTATATTGCAAATTGAGATTTTGAAGTTTTAAAAATTCTTTAAGGTTGTCATCAATTTTTATTTTGCAAAGAGGTGAACGTGCATTATCAAGACGAATCAGTTTATCATTTTCAATTCCGATAAGCTGTTCAATATTATGAGTGCCGTCGCCATCAACAAAAGCAGGTACACGTTCAAGAGCAGCTACAAATTTTCCGCCTACGGCAAGTAAACGATGGTCGGTGCCATATATCTGTTGCTGTACAATAGCTCCTTCAAATGTTGCCCCTTCTTCCTGTGCTGCTTTTATGATTTTCTGGAAAGCTTTTTTTACTTCTTCTTCGCTTTCAATACCGGTGGTTACACCTTGTCCTTTATGACCGGCAACAGGTTTAACAACTACAGGGAAACCGAGCTTCAAGGCTTCTTTTACAATTTCATCTTCTTTAAAACAATTTTTACCAATAGGAGTAGGGAAGCCACACATCATAAGGAAATCAGCTACCATATCTTTGTACATAGTGAATTCCGTATCTTTTATTCCATCAGTATGGAAAGTAGTGGAACGTCCCCTTAATTGTTTTTTGCCATAACCCCACTGGAATTCATTTTCTTCGAAAAGATAAAATACAGGAATATTCAATTTCATTCCGGCTTCAATAAGCGAATAAATAGTTGGTCCGCCAAATAATGTTTTATCAAATGCAGCCTGAAGTTTTACATATTGGGTGTTAAAATCAAATTCACGGTTGTTGCTTATGGCATGAAACCATTCACTTACAAGGTTGGCCACATCTTCAGCAACAAATTCATCGAAGTATTCGATGGCAACAACATACTCATCACCATCGGTGCTAATTGTATATTTGTTAATATATAAATCAATGTCCATCTTCATAGCCATTAGTAACACTTCGCAATAAAGATCGATAACAAAAGGCGTCACTTTTTCTGCTATGGCAGGAAACTGTTTTACAATTTCCTTTTTGAAAAACTCAACACTGTCGCCATTTGGGGCAATATAGATATTAAAGACCAGGGCTTTTTTATCCAAATAAAAATTTGGACCGTTATATGCGAAAAATTTTCGGACCGAAAAATCATTGGTGCGATAATATTGATTACGAAATTTTCGTAATTCCTTATTTTCTTCTTCGAACTGTTGCTTTACTGCATTAATAAGCTTCTTTGCAACTTCCAGGCTATCATTTTCATTGGGTGTTAGGTTTTCTTCCATATTTTAAAGTAAATTTATTTTATACAAAAATTTATTTTTTAATGCATGCTTTTTAATTCTTCAATGAATTTTATAAGCTCCTCTTCTATCATTTTTTTTGAGGTAATTTCTTTTTCAATACGTTGATTTAATTGTTTGATCTCTTCATGCAGTTTATCGTTTTCATTTTTCAGTTCATCTGTTTTATGTATATCGATATTGTAAATTTCATTTTCTTTTTCATGAAGCTTTTTCTCCAATTGCTTCCTTTCATACGATTCCCGCTCACAAAGGTTCTTGAAATCTGATAAATCTAAACGCAGGGTTTCATAATCTTTTTCTAAAACTTTAATTTTATTTTCTTTATCAGATATTTGTCCTTCAATGATTTGTTTTTTTTGCATTAAATCAGCGTTTGCCGATTTTAAATCAGAAAGGCTTCTTTCATAATCCTCTTTAATAGTTTTTATTTGAAGCTGTAGCTGGGAACTTTCGAAAGATTTGTCGATAGCTTTTTTCTCGAGGCTCGATTTTTCAGCAGAAAGAGAATCTATTTTTGCTTTTAAGTTTTTTACTTCATTTTGAATTTCATCCTTGGCAGCAGAAATTTCCTTTTGTGCCGAGGCTTTCATGATGCCAACTTCTTTTTTTGCCAACTCAATTTCTTTAAGGTTATCTTGTTTTATCTTTTCAAGTCCGTCTTTAGCTTTCCTGTATTTTCCCTTTTGCTTTGAAGCAATAATATATAATATAATGAAAACGATACATGATAATAAAAGTATTCCTCCGCCGATGATAACATAAAGCATTTGACTTTTCTGAGTAGCACCTTCTTTTTTCAGCATTTCGTTTTCGGAAGCCAGGTTGATATTTAAACGGCTAAGACTGTCGGATTTTAATTTTACTGAATCGAGATATTGTTCAACAACAATTTTATCGGCTTCGATAAGTTCATTTTGTTTCGAAACAAGCTCTTTTAAAACATCTTTGGTGGAGTCGCTTATAGTGCCTCTGAAAATATCCAGATTCTCAAGTGCGGCTGCACGTTTTTCCATTAAGGTATTTTGCTGTGCAGTAGCAATATTTACAGACAGTAATAATAAAATAAAATACGATGTGATATGTTTCATAATAGTAGTAGTAAATGAAAAGGAAATTAAAGTGTAAAATTACGAAATATTAACCTAAAAATTACTACGTTTGATAACAAAAAGATACCGGAAAATATTTAATTGATTTATATAAATATTACATTTACTGAAAATTTTTAGCATGAAAAAAATAATTTTTATTTTATTCTTATCTGTTTCGACTATCGCTAATGCTCAAAATGCCGATACAAGTATTATAAAATCATTATATGCAGAAGCATTATCGGATGAAACGGCATATAAAAACCTGGAATTCCTCTGTACGAAAATAGGTGGAAGATTATGCGGGTCACCACAGGCTGCTGCTGGGCTTGAATGGGCAAAACAAGTGATGAACTCTATAGGAATGGATACTGTTTATACTCAAAAAATATTTGTTCATCATTGGGACAGAGGAGAAAAAGAAAAAGCAAGTATTGCTTCAAAAGTTTTTGGTTCTAAGGATGTAAATATTTGCGCTCTTGGTGAATCGGTGGGAACACCAATGGAAGGAGTCAACGCTGAAGTTATTGAAGTATTTAGCCTGGAACAATTGAAAAAACTTGGTAAAAAACAAATTACCGGTAAAATCGTTTTCTTTAATAAACCGATGAATCCTGAATATTACAATACGTTCGAAGCATATGGCGATGTGGCTGATATTCGTTTTAATGGCGCATCGGAAGCGGCTAAATATGGTGCAGTAGGAATGATTATCCGGTCGCTGACTTTGCTGACAGATGATTATCCCCATACAGGAATTATGGATTATGATACGTCAATAACCAAGATTCCCGCTGTGGCCATAAGTACCAGGGATGCTGATGTATTAAGCTCGTGGCTGAAGACAGATTATGAACTGATATTCCATTTTAAGACAAATTGTAAATTTTATCCTGAAACAGAATCCTATAATTTAATCGGTGAAATTAAAGGAAGTGAAAAACCAGATGAAATTATAACTATAGGAGGTCATATTGACTCATGGGATTTAGGACAAGGTGCGCATGATGACGGTGTTGGATGTGTTCAAACATTGGAAGTAGCAAGACTTTTCAGGGACCTGCAGATAAAACCAAAACACACGATACGTTTTGTGATGTTCATGGACGAAGAATGTGCGCAGCGTGGGGGAAGGAAATACGCTGTCCTGGCAAAAGAAAAAAATGAAAAACATATTGCTGCCATTGAAAGTGATGCCGGTGGTTTTACACCTGTAGGTTTTGAAATGAAAACATCTATCGATACGGTTAATATAATTGCAAAATGGAAAGATTTATTTTTGCCTTACGGCATATATCAATTTGAAAAAGGTTGGGGTGGAGTAGATATTGGTTTTATGATAAACCGTGGGATTCCTTTAATTGAATTGATGACAGATTCACAGCGATACTTTGATTACCAGCATGCCGGAAATGATACTTTTGATAAAGTAAATAAACGTGAAATGCAGTTAGGAAGCGCTTCAATTGCAGCACTTACGTACCTGATAGATAAATATGGGTTTGTGAAATAATTCAATGCGCTTTTTACTTTTTGCCATTTCGTCATGCGAATACCATTTGCATAGTTATTGTTTGCGCTGATTATTCTAATAATCGTAAATAATGATGAATACTGAGAAGTCCCATTTTTATAAAAGTTTATTATTCCCTGTTTTGATGCTGAGCATTATGTGGGGTGTAAAAACTATTGAATATTTTGGTGGCTATGATTTTGCTTTTTTAGGAATAATGCCTAAAAAATTTTCAGGGCTTATAGGAATAATAACATCTCCATTTATTCATGAGAATTTTTCCCATTTAATATCTAACTCCGTTCCTTTTTTTTTGCTTTCGTTGACCTTGTTTTATTTTTATAAAGGTATTGCGGCAAAAGTATTTTTTCTTATTTATTTTATGACCGGATTATGCGTATGGCTATCAGGGCGCGAAGCATATCATATTGGTGCAAGCGGAGTAGTATATGGTCTGGCCGCATTTCTTTTTTTTAGCGGTATGATTCGCAGGGATTCACGGCTGGCAGCTATTGCATTGGTTATTGTTTTTATGTATGGCAGCATGGTATGGGGAATATTTCCGGAATTTTTTCCGGGACAAAATATATCATTTGAAGCTCATTTCTGGGGTTTAGCAGTTGGAGGATTATTCGCAGTTTATTTCAGGGATTCAGGACCTCCGCAAAAAAAATATTCATGGGAACTTGAACAGGATACCCCTGATGATAATGATGAATCAAAAGATACACTTTCGGATACGTAAAGTTTTGCTGCCGGGATTTTTTAATCCAGAATTTTTTATCTTCCTCTGTCTATTTCCCGTTGCATATCTTTTCCTTTAAGGGTTTCGCGTTTATCATATAATTTTTTTCCCTTGGCTAGCGCTATTTCAAGTTTTGCTAGACCTTTATCGTTTATGAAAAGTAAAGTAGGTATAACCGTTGTCCCTTGTTCTTTTAAACGGTTCTTGATTTTTTTTAATTCTCTTTTTGTAAGTAAAAGTTTGCGGTCACGTCGAGGTTCATGGTTATTGTAAGTGCCATATGTGTATTCCGTGATATGCATGTTCCTTGCAAAAAGTTCTTCGTTTACAAACAGGCAATATGCTTCGGCAATGCTAGCCTTGCTTTCGCGGACTGATTTTATTTCGGTACCGGTCAATACAATTCCTGCACTGAATTTTTCCAACAGGAAAAATTCAAATGATGCTTTTTTGTTTTTTATGTTTACCTGGTTTGCCATGTTGTAATTGTGGGAACAAAAGTAAGCAAAATTAATGTTACTGATATTCCCTCGGTATTTGATTGTTTATAACATCAGCGGTTATGTTTATATAAATGCCATATGATAAGATCTGTACTATTAAAATATTTATAAATTTGACATCTTACAAATAATATCCAACTTTATGATAAAACATTTGCGTGTTTTTATTTTTCTTTTTTTTCTGCATGCACTTAATGCGAGTGCCCAGGAGTGTATTAAAACTGTAAATGCCGATTCGCTGAAAGTTACTCATGCTGTATTTAGTCCCGATGGGAAAAGATTTGTAACATCGGGCTGGAATATGAAAGTAAAGATATGGGATGCAATTTCCTATTCTTGTAGCGACACACTGACAGGGCATACAGGAACCGTTCTTTTTGTCGCATACAGTCCCGATGGAAAGTATATCGCCAGTTGCGGATGGGATGGGAAAATTATTATCTGGGATGCTTATACAAAACAAATATATAAATTAATAAGCGAAAATTTTGAAAGGGTGAATGCTGTTGCATTTAGTCCCGATTCAAAGATGCTGGCTTCATGTAGCGGAGATAATACCATTAAAATATATGATGTAATATCAGGAGAAAAATTAAAATCCATTACAGGTCACACCAGTGAAGTAACATCCATTTGTTTTTCGCCATCGGGGAAATTATTAGCAAGCGGCAGCTGGGATAATTCTGTTAAAATTTGGGATGTTGAAACGGGCGTGTTGCAAAATACATTGACAGGACATATGAATGCAGTGAATAGTATTGCTTTCAGCGTTGATGGGAAAACAATTGCCAGCGGCAGTGAAGATTTTTCTGTAAAATTATGGGATGTATCTACTGCAAAACTTATAAAAACCATCTGGAATGATACGAATGCTGTAAATTCAGTGTGTTATAGTCCTGATGGAAACTATCTTGTTTTAGCCGGTGAAAGCAACAAAATCCGTTTAATGAATAATACAACAGGAAAATTGATTCAAACTTTAAAAGGACATGCTAAAGGAATAAAATCTGTTACCTTCAGCAAAGACGGAGCATATATGATTAGTGCATCAGATGATGGTTCAGTAAGAATATGGGACATTACAGTAATAAAGTATGAAAAGTGCATTAAAGAGAAACTGGCATCATATGCTTACCTTTTAAAAGCCAAAGATGAATTTGAAACTACTGAACAATACAACGACCGTTTGAAACAATTTATTGAGCGGAAAGCACATGTTAAAGACGATTGCATTAAAGATGAAGAAAATAAAAAATCGGAACTTGCCAGGCAATCCTATTCATTTGCGATGCTTAAAATTGATGCGTTAAGCGCATATAATGCCGACTTAAAGCAATACCGGGTTACAATAAGTAATAAAAGCTATTCGCTGGAAATGCCTCTTGAAGATGCAAAAACTTTTAAATCGGTATGGCAAACAGCTAAGATAAATGCAATTAAACGTGTGAATCCTGATAGTGGGTTGGAAGAATATATTAATATAGTTATTACTCATCCTGTTTCAAAAACCGAATATAAAGCAGGTACACAGGTTGATCCTTCTGAAGATGCTACATTAAAAGTTTTTTTAGAAATGAATAAAAAATAACGAATAAAATATTAATATTTTATTCGTTATTTTTATATGTATTCAATGAATAATGTATGCTGTAATTATTCTGTACTCAGTTCTTTTTCTTCTTCAAAATCTTTAAAAATATCATCAACCTTTTTTTGATGTATTACAGTATTTATAATATTTTGGAAGCGTTTAAATACAATATCATTTTTTATAATATAATTAAATGCCCCGTTATTCATTATTTCTAGGGCGATATTCATATTATCCTCGCGGGTTAATACAATTACTTCGGTTATGGGATCGATATTTTTGATTTTTTTCAGGATATCCATGCCATTTGCTGCTTTGGGATTCTTGCTGTTTAAATAATAATCAAGAACAATGACTATAGGCCCAAGATGTAAATCTTTAAGGCAGTCTTCACCACTTGAAAAAGTAAGGATTTCAATTTTATGCTTTAGATGTTCTTTAAGATGAAGTTCTAAAGTTTTCGAAAATACCTGGTCGTCCTCAACCAAAAATATAACATGTGTTTTCTTCTTTTTCATGATTGTATGTTTTTAAAATCGTTATAATGATATAGTTTTATTGAATCGATAATTATTAAATTTAATTCCATTTCTCAGTTTTATTTTTGAAAATGTCTTTTATAGCTTGTTCTATTTTCGCAAAAGCCTCCTTGTCTTTTTGTATATATATGCAATCATATTGTTTAATCGATTCTAAAATAACATCAATATTTTTCTGAATACTCAATACGATAATATGTGTTTGTGGTTTTAATGATTTTATTCTTTTTATTATTTCGAGTCCGTTATATGCTTCTTCATATTTTGAGTTCAGAAAATAATCCATAATAACAATCATCGGGTTACGATGCAATTCCAACAAACACATTTCGCCTATACGAAAAACTTTTATCTCTTTTATGTCAGAAAAACGGTTTTGTATAAATGTTTTCAATGATTTTGCATATACCTCATTGTCTTCAACAATAAATATTATAACATTGTTAAATTTTTTTTCTTTGAAAAAATCAGTAGACATTTTAAATAGTTATAGTATTCAAACATATTTATGCTTTTCTTTTTTTTATTACTTATGTTTCTTATATAATTTTATTATAATGATTTATATACAAATATATTGTTGTAATAAAAAGCTGCAATTAAAAAGGGATTAATGAGACATTAAAATTGCATTAAGGTAATTATTCATTCATGATTTGGATATTTTTTATTCAATATTGACCGATAAAAAAATTAATACAACTCTTATCAACAAAAAACAATCCGTCGGTGAATAACCATCAATGACTATTTCTGACTACAAATATCAGCGAAGTGAATTTTATTTTTTAAAATCAATTTTTACATTTTATGTTTTCAATCATCAATTTTACATAAATGAGTCAATGTTTGTTGTGCTGAGCGGCTTGTTAAGTAAAAGGAGAATAGTTATTAGAAATAAACTCCACTAACCTTATATTCTCAACCAAACCAGTTGCCATCAACAAAAAACTCCGCCAGTGGCGGAAAACAAGAAACGGGATTATTCGCTGCGCTCATGATCCCTGTGGGGGATGCTAAAAATTAATAAAAACATACTCACTACGTTCGTATTATTTTTTTATTTTCTTCAATTGCATCAAAATGAATTTTGCTGCTCTTTCCGAAAATAAAAAAAGCTCCTGACGGAGCTGTTTTTATTGATTTGCGGAGAAGGGGGGATTCGAACCCCCGGTACCCTTTCGAGTACGGCAGTTTAGCAAACTGCTAGTTTCAGCCACTCACTCACCTCTCCGTAATATATTTATATCCTGGTGAATTCTATTGAATTGCCGAATTTTGGTTTGCAAATATAAAGATTCTTTATGAAAAAAAATAAACTTTTTGTCTTTTGCTAATCTTTTTTTTATATTTTTGCACACTCTAAATGTATAATTCATCATTTTAGAGTATAATAAAGTTCTTATTAAAAATTTCGGGGTGTAGCGTAGCCCGGTTCATCGCGCCTGCTTTGGGAGCAGGAGGTCGCAGGTTCGAATCCTGCCACCCCGACAAATTTTCCTTCAAAACCCTTGTATTTACAAGGGTTTTTGTTTTATATGAACCATATAGAATCGGGTTTGTATTAATTTATAATAATATTGAATAAGTTATCACTTCACCTTTAATATTTTTAAAACTCCAGGAAATCAATACTATGGAAATCAATACAGTGTTTTTGATGAAAAGCATTGAAACAATTGGAAAAATGAAATCATACATAAATATTTATCCCGAATGCTCATGCTTAAAAATCTTTTCAAAATAAATATTGCAACATAGAGGTGTCTGTCAATTATAAAAGTTCAAACTTGATTGGTAAACAAAACTGAACACGAACAGGTATGCCATTTTGTTTGCCGGGTATCCACTTAGGCATAGCTTTTATTAACCTTATGGCTTCATCACCGCAACCACCGCCAATATCTTTCAATAAAGTAACTTCTGTAATTGACCCATCTTTTTCAACAACAAAAGTAACAACAACAGTACCTGAAATGCCTGTTTCTTTAGCGATCTGAGGGTATACGATATTTGAATATATATATGCATACATTGCTTCATCGCCACCTTCGAACCTTGGCATGACTTCAACAAATGTAAATGGAGGAGGCGGTGCTTGTTCAATAACTTTGTTCTCCACTTCTTCAACAACTATCTCATTTGTTTCAACGGGATTAATATCAATGCTGGTATTTGTTGATTGCTGGTTCAGTTCATCCTGGTTTAAAAGTCCCGTATCTTCTACCGTATCAGCTGTAATGATTGGGGCAGTAAATTTCACTTTTTGCTCCATAACTTCGGGTGGAGGTGGAGGAGGTGGTGGTGGCGGTGCTTCCTCATCAGTTTTTGGAGCTTCCATATTTGCGAATTCAGCACCTACACTTTTTTCAACATTATTAGAACTAGCTTCTTTAAAAAGGAGAAAAGGAATAATCGTTGCTGCGGATATTGCAATAACAGCAATGCTTAATGCAATCGATACAAATTTATTATTATTCGCCCTTAAGAAGAAAGCGCCATAGCTTTTGTTTCTTCCTTCAAAAACAACTTCATCAATATTTTTAAAAGCTGTTTTCATTTTTCCTCCTTACATAAAAATAGTTTATAAAAACAGTGAACTAATTAAGAGATGGTTAAAATGAAATTAAAATAGAATGAACACTTTATCTGTTCATAAAAGATGATAAGATGAAGTGAATATATTGAAGAATACTATCTTCACGTAAAATGCAGTTCGTAGTTTACCGGGTTTTATATATATTTATTTCTGGTTATCTTTTTTCAATGCTTCAAAACCGGCTATCACATCAAATATTTCTTCATCAATAGAATCCTGACGCATGCGGTTGAATTTACACTTAAGGTCTTCAAGTAATTCGTCAATGTTTTTTTCGGCACGTTGCATGGCTTCCAGTCGGCTTGCATTTTCGGCTGCCAATGATTCCGCACAAACCCTGAACAATGATACAAAAAGATATTCCCTGATCAATGCCGATAACGTTGATTGTATTTCGCCTGCAACCTGCGGAATGTTATTTGTTGGCCATTTGTGTTCTTCTATTTCTTTAAGCCATTTGTCATCAAAGGGTAACAGACGCTGACTTATCTGTTCATAACCCCTTCCATGTTTCGGAGAATTATGAAAAATATAAAATTCATTATTCTCATCATTTTTAAAATAATCCTTTTCATTCTGAATTAAAATATCGCCTACAAGCGGAGTGATGTAGTTCACAGAACCCGGTACAGTAAAAAGTTTTGTTGTATTCAAACCGTTATCATTCAATCGTGATTGAATACGTTCACCAACACACCAAATTTCTTTTTTTCCTTTTATATCATTCAATGATTGCATTACAAAATCAACAAGCTTTTCATTAAATTGTCCAACCAGGCCAATGTCGGAACCAACGACCAACACTCTAATAGTTTTATTCCTGTTTTTATTTTGTTTTGCGTTTATGATATTTATTCTCATCTGGCTGAAATAAGCGATAAAGCCTAAAGTAATGGTTCGGTAATAGTCGCCAAGAGAATGAACAGCCATTTCGAACTGATTGATATTGGAAGCTGCAATTGCTTTCATGGTTTTTACAACCGCTCCTATTTTGCCGGCACTTTCAATTTTCCTGCGTAAGCTTTCTATCGTATCACTCATCGCTGTTATCTTTTTTCTACAGAATGAAATGCTCCGAACGGAGTTTGTTCTCTGCGATTTTCAAAATGACTTGCTCATCTTCACTGCTGAATTTATCATTGGAGAACAAGCGTTCGATAATTTCCGATGGTATTTCTTTTACTGATTCCCGAACCGCTTCTTCCGCATTTCGCATCTTCTCTAAAGGAACATCATCAAACAAACGGTGCTTTAATGCAAGCAATAATATGATTTGTTCCGGAACTGACATAGGGTCTGATTCGGCCTGTATCAGGCATGCACGAATTCGTTTACCATGTTCAATTATTCTGCTGGTGTTTTCATCCAATCGTGTTCCGAATCTTGCGAATGTTTCCAATTCTTCAAACTGTGCATATTCCAGCTTAAGGCTTCCGGCAACCGAACGATATACCGGTAATTGCGCTTTGCCACCAACACGTGAAACCGATTTGCCTACATCAATTGCAGGCAATACGCCCAAATCGAAAAGCTTTGGCGAAACATACAATTGTCCATCGGTAATTGAAATAAGATTTGTAGGTATATACGCGGAAATAATCTGGGCTTCTGTTTCAATGATAGGCAAGGCAGTAAGTGAACCGCCTTTCAGTTCATCGTTCAGATGTGTTGCCCGTTCCAATAATCTTGAATGGATATAAAAAATATCACCCGGAAATGCTTCGCGTCCCGGTGGTCTTCTTAATAAAAGCGAAAGCTCACGATAAGCGCGTGCGTGATTGGTGAGGTCATCATAAACTATCAACACATCACGTCCCTGCTCCATAAAATATTCGGCCATGCTGGTTGCCGCATATGGAGCTATGTATTTTAAACCGGGAGAATTATTTCCTTCGGTTACAACAACAATAGTGTATTCCATGGCACCATTCTCGGCAAGTCGTGCAATTACTTTCGCAACAGAAGATGACCGCTGACCAATGGCGCAATAAACACAAATCACATTTTTCCCTTTTTGATTTAATATTGTATCTATAGCAATGGCGGTCTTGCCTGTCTGGCGGTCGCCTAATATCAGTTCGCGCTGACCACGGCCAATGGCAATCATGGCATCAATAACTTTTAAACCGGTTTGCAGAGGAACCTTCACCGGTGCACGATTCATGATCTCAGGAGCAGGACGTTCGATAGGTAAACGTTCAGTGAATGAAACCAATTCTTTTCCATCGAGTGGTTCACCTAATGGATTTACAACACGACCTATCAATCCATCGCCAACAGGAACATCCATTACACGACCTGTTCGTTCCACTTCGTCTCCTGCATGTATCGCTGTATTTTCGCCCAGGAGGATAACACCTATTTCATCAGCATCAATATTGAATGCTATGCCATATGTGTTTCCGGGAAATTTTAAAATTTCTTCATAACCAACCCCGGGAAGGCCGGAAACCCTGACAATTCCGGTAGTTACACTTAATACGGTACCCCCTTCTTTTGCTGCAAATTTTTGAACATAACGTTCCCTGCTCTGACTCAACTCATCAAAAGCACTGTTAATAAAGCTATGTAAAAAATCTTCAGCCATATTTTTTCTTTATCTTTTTATCCTTTGTCTTCTTTATTGTTCTCTTTTTTATATACCTGTAGTTTGGAATAAATGGTTTCTGAAATATTCTTTTCAATAGAAGAAAGATACTCCGAAATACTCCACGACAACTTATAACCATCGGCATGTAATTCAATACCACTGATCATTTCAGGATTGGTTTTAAATGTAAGCTCAATGGAATTGCCCAACATTTCTTTTAATGTTTTTTCAATTTCTTTTTGTTGCGACGGAATCAAATGGAAGGTGCTGCTTACCATAACCGCATGCTTTGATGTTGAAAATGCTGACGATAATTTTTTCTTTTCTTCATCAACTAAATCATTCAAACGTTTGATGAAAACACTTACTATTCTTTGCTCGAGCGTGTCGTCAGCAAGTTCTTTCAATATTTTCCCGGCTATAGAAAAAACTTCTGCCTGTGTTTTCCGCATTATTGCAAGACTTAAATTTTTCTGTTCTTCTTTAAACGTAGTTTTCAGTTTTTCTCTTAAAGCCTCCGATTCTTTTAATGCTTCTTCGAGCAGAAGTTGTTTTTTTGTTTTTATTTCATCAACCGCCTGATTCCATTGGTCGTTACGTTGTTGCGCAAACTCCCTGTTCTTTTTCAGGAATTCATCACGTTCATTTTCTGCTTCTGATTTTTTTGCTTCGGCATCTTTAAGTTTAGCTGTGATTTGATTTTCTCTTTCAGCAATAGCTTTTAATATTGGCTTATACAGGAAGCGTTTCAGCAACCAAACCAAAATTAAAAAGTTGATGACCTGAGCAAAAACCGTGAACCAATTGATAAGCATTTTTTTCTTTTTTTAATGAGCAATAAAATGATTCCAGAAAGGATTCGCAAAAATTAATATCATCGAAACCACGAAACAATAAATTGCACATGATTCGATCATTGCCAGTCCGATGAATAACGTGCTTGTTATTTTGGACGAAGCATCGGGTTGTTGTGCCAGTGACTGCAACGCACTTGCAATGGCCCGTCCTTCGGCCAATGCCGGCATCATGCATCCTATACCTGTTGTCAGCCCTGCTGTAATAATAGTAGCTGCGCTAATTATAGTACTGCTGTCCATAGTTTATTCCTCCTTATTATTTATTTTTTTATTTTGTTTTATTTTCTTTTTGCTTTCGACAGTGATTCCCGAAGCAATGTATACTGTTGCCAGAATGCTGAAGATATATGCCTGAACCATTCCCGTAAGCAAACCGAGTATACTTATGACCATTGGAAATATAAAAGGCACTATACTTAAAAGTATGGCCACGATCATACTGCCACTCATGATATTCCCGAAAAGTCTTACTGCTAAAGCTATGGTACGTGAAAATTCACTGATGATATGAAAAGGCAGCATAATGAAATTGGGATGTAAATAAGATTTGAGATAACCCAATAAACCACATCGGCAAATACCGAAAAAGGGTACGGCAAAAAACACACTTAACGAGAGTGCCGCTGTTGTTGACAGAGAGCCCGTGGGAGGTTCATAACCCGGAAAAATGATACACAGGTTAGACGTACCAATGAATAAAAACAAGGTGCCCAGGAATCCTATATATTTTACAGGTTCTTTTAACCCTATTTCTTCAATTTGTTTATTAATGCCTTTTACCAGCATTTCAAGTATACATTGCCAACGCGAAATATGAATATCTGTACGAAGTTTTCGTGTGATGAGTATGGAAATACTTACCAATACCAACATAATTGCCCATGTCCAAACAATAGTACCGTTAATGCAGAAGATGCCTTGCTGCCAGAAAATAGTATCGTCGGGGCTAAGCCTCATCTTTTACCTCCACTTTTTTGTTTACATTATTAGATAAAAATCGTTTACTCAGTAATCGTGCGAGAATAAAACCGAACAAACAAATGAGTAATTTTTTCCAGTTTCCTTCCGATATATAATAAAACCCAACAAGGGCGATTCCTGTTCTTAAAATAAAACTTCCCAGCACCCATAGTAACGGGTTTTTTGATGTTACACCTTTTTTTATGGTAAGCCATAAGCCACCAAAAAATATTGCGCCAATTATAATACCTGCAAATAGTGCAGCTACCATATATAAATCTTCATTTACCATTTCCATTATTTTTATGCATTTTTTTGTTTTCTTTATCAACCCAGTGCCATGCCAGCAGACATCCTAACACCAGGCCCACGAACAGCAGGGATATTGTCCATGAGAATGTCTGCGGATAATTTTTATCAAGCCATACTCCTGATGCAACACCCAGCAAAGTAGGAACAACAACCGACCAGCCCACTATCCCGAATAATCCAAAACCCAGCCACACACTCCGTTTCTCCTGACGCAGCGATTTTAGTTTTTGCTTTTCTTTCTTGGCAATCTTCTGGCTTAACTCATCTCTACCTTTTATATCCACTGCTTTCATTTTATTCTTTTAAAAACTTTTTAAGGCTATTAATTAAACTATTGCTCATTTTCTCCATGACTTTATTTATATTTTTTTCTTTCTCGTCCACGTACAAAAATTCTTTTTCCACCAACTCATGTAGTTTCCCAAGATCCGTTCCACCAATCGCATTGCGAACCGACACCAGCACATCATTTCCTGTTTTGATCAATATTCCTTCATCAATAGCAATGTAAACCACACCCTGTGTTTCTGTTTCGTATTCGAAGATGCCCGGAACCAAAGCAGCTACACAATCAAGTCGTTGTGGTAAAAATCCATAAGAGCCATTCTTTGTTTCTGCAACAATACGTCTGACCTGCGTGTTTTCAGAAAACACTTTATAAGGCAACAATATCTTTAATTTCATTAATGATGGTTCCATACTTTATGATTTCATTTGTCATATTGAGCCTGTCGATGTCATATTGAGCCTGTCGAAATATGGCTTCGATAAACTCTGCCTGACAGTCGGTATTTTATGGTTCAATAACACTATCGGTTTTATCTCATTTTTTATTTTATGTTTTTTTTATTTTTTCCAACACTTCATCTATAGAGCCTACCATATAGAATGCGCTTTCCGGAAGTTCCGAAAACTCATCATTCAGAATGCGCTCGCAACCTGTAATTGCATCATCAAGGCTTACATCTTTTCCTTTCATTCCGCTAAACTGTTCGGTTGTATAAAAAGGTTGTGTAAGGAAACGTTCCAAACGCCTGGCCCTGTTCACCAGTTTGCGGTCGTCGGTTGATAGCTGTTCTATCCCGAGCATCGATATGATGTCCTTTATCTCTTCATATTTTGCCAGGCATTGCCGGATATTCTGTGCAGTTGAATAATGCCTTTCGCCAATAATAGCGGCTGTTGCCATTTTTGAATTCGACTGCAACAAATCAATGGCAGGAAACAAACCTTCGCTTGCCCGCTTTCGAGAAAGAACAATAGAAGCCGATTGATGCGAAAAAGTATGAACAGCCGAAGGGTCGGTCATATCATCAGCCGGCACGAACACCGCCTGAATTGAAGTAATGGCAGCAACATCGGTATTAGAGATGCGTTCTTCCAGTTTTGATAAATCTGTTCCCAGTGTTGGCTGATACCCCATGCGTGATGGCATTTGTCCCATTAATCCTGATACTTCCATGCCTGCCTGGATAAACCTGAAAATATTATCAATAAGCAAAAGCACATCGCGATGTTCATCATCCCTGAAATATTCAGCCATCGTAAGCGCTGCATGCCCAACACGGAAACGTGCTCCCGGCGGCTCATTCATTTGACCGAACATCATGATGGTTTTGGAAAGAACACCGGAATCTTTCATGTCGTGATAAATCTCATGTCCTTCGCGGCATCGTTCGCCAATACCACAAAACATACTCACTCCTTTCTGATGTTCAATAACATTATGTATCATCTCGGTAAGTAAAACTGTTTTGCCAACACCGGCTCCACCAAAAAGGCCGGCCTTTCCGCCACGTTCAATAGGTACCAGAACATCGATGGCTTTTATACCTGTTTCGAAAATCTGTGATTTAGTTGAGCGGTTGGATAATGAAGGAGGAGGTTGATGAATACTGCGCTTTTCAACATTTTCACTTAAAGGAAGTTTATGATCGATAGTTTCGCCAAACACGTTAAACACGCGGCCAAGCGTTTCTTTTCCAACAGGCACTTTCAAAGGCTCATCGGTACTTCTTGCCATCATACCACGGGTTAAGCCCTGTGTGGGTGTTAATGCCATACATCGGACAATATTGTTATCGAGCTGTGATAAAACTTCCATCACAACTTTATCATTTTCGGCTGTATAAATTATAGAATAAATTGGTGGGATATTAACTTCAAACCTTATATCTACTACGCTTCCGTGTACCGACACTATTTCCCCTATATTGGATGAAATGGCAACTGAATTATTTATCCTGTCAGTATACTTCATCATATAAAATTTTAAAATCAAGAAAACATTGGGGCAATAAACTCAATACAGCAGCGCTATCAGATATATTTTTTCGATTCTAATATGCTGATGATCGTATCAACAATTTCATTTTCATTAATAGTTTTACGGTTAAAACATAAATCAAAAATTTCATCTTCATGAAGGCTGCCTCTGAAAAATTGTAAAAATTCAGCTCTGCGCTTTTCCATTTCTTTAACCTGTATTCTCGATTGAGTTACTGTTAAATTTTGCCGTTCCCTGTAACATTCAGCTCGCCATTCAAACGGAGCAAAAAGTTTTACATGAAGCGCTTTGGGGTAATCTTTCAGAATAATATTGCTGGCTCTTCCAACCATGATCACATATCCATCCTTACAATATGATTTAACTACATTTGTTATGGTAGCTTTAATCTTTTCATTACTTAAATATTGACTGCCAAATGACAATATAATATCCGCTAGTGTTCCTTTTTGTTTTGCATTAAAAATATCAGAAATATATTCAGGCGATACTTTTAAATCCAATGCCGATTTTTCCATTATTTCCCGGGTTATCCATTTCCACGGTTGATTTAATCCTGAAACCTTACTCCTTTCAAGTAATTTTTGACATAATATTTCGGCGATTCGATTACCCCAACATCCAAATTCTCTTGAGATGGTAATGACCGGATTCAGTGATTCAGGAGACTCTTCCTTTTCCTGAAGCCTTTCTGACAAGTATTTGATAAGAAAATTGTCCATATTTACCTCCTTACATGAATTAAGTTTATGGTAACAGATTTTAAATTGAAAGTATGTTCAATCAAAAATATGGTATAGTAAGACCTCTGACATTAAGACTGTATTAGTTTCACATTAAGAAAACATGAACAAGAAATATATGTGATGAAAGGGAAATCAATATCAAAAAATATTATTGAACAATGATCTGTTTAATAAAAAAATTAATGGAATGATATTGATAAATGATTTAATATTGGTCATACAGATTAATTTTAAGTTGAATAACTTAACCTTGCAGGCAGGCTTTTTCTGCTTGAAAATTTCAGTATATTTAATTTTATTTTAATGGAATTTTAAATGAATTAAAATGAATAGTATATTATTTTTTATAAACAGGTTTGAATTTGCATAAAAAATCAACGACTTCATTTATATCATCAGTGTATTTTATATATTTCGAATTATCATCTTTCGCGATCAATTTATCAAGAATGTTTTTAACCGGGAACTTTTTTGTCCAGTAATCCTTATCAAGGAACACCATAGGACTAAACCAGTCTACAGTTTTATAATAATTCTGATTGGCATCCTGAAATATTTCTTGTATGGTACCGGCTTTCCCTTCGCAGTATATTACACCGTATTTGGCAATTGCCAGTAGCCCATCTTCTCTTATGCTGTTTTGGTAATATTTAGCTATATGAGATGCAAAAGGACAGGGAGGTTCATGACCATATAACCATGTAGGCACGGCTAAACTTTCTCCTCCAATAGGATATTTCTGTAACAACTCAAATGCAGGTTTTATCCAATCGTGTAACTTATCAGCAATATTTTTATCTAAAACCCCATTATCGTCGATTATTTTTGAATAATTTTCAGGGAGTTTTGGTCTTGCTGACATATATTTAAGTGCTTCGTCCAAAACATCTTCACTGTAACGGGAAAAGTATGCTCCCAAATGTGTGGCTTCCATTGCGCCGGAACCGCCACCGCTTGTTATCAGGAATCCCTTATTTGTAAGTTGATAAGCTAACTTTGCAATTTTAGCATATATGCCATACTGTGTTCTTTCCATCTCATGCCCACCCATTATTCCAATTATTTTTTCTCTTTGCATTATTTCCTGGATATCATTCCATATCGAGAAATCATGCAAGGAGCGCATCATTCCTACATAATAGGAAGATGGAAAGGAGCCGCCTGAAACTTTAAAATCAGAATAAGCTTTAAAATCAAGTGTGGTAATATAACTGTCAACATCATTAATATTAAATGTGGAGAATAATTCATCGCGTGAATATACTTTTTCACGAATTGGATTTACAGGAAAATCAATCTTTGGCATAATTAACTTTTATTTGAGGCTGTATTAAAGATCAAATGAATTTACTATTCCGATTAAATTTATAAAAATATAAAAATGGTTCAGATTGATTCAGAATAATGGGAATATTATTTCGTCTTCAGCTTGTGAAACTTTTGGTAATTTCTTTTTTGCCGGTTTAACCGGAAAAATTGATTTTTCATTATTTGTTTCCGGGTTGATTTGGGTTGGTTTCATTTCTTGTTTTTGATTTCTTTTTTCAATTAACCGTAATAAATAATCCTTCATATTCAGGTTAAGTTCTTCCGCTTCTTTCTGGAGTTGAAAATATAAATCAAGAGGTATTCTTGAGGCGATTGATTTAGTTGTTTTTGATACCATAAAATTTACATTTTATAATGATTATAAAAATACATATCAATGTTGAAATTACGCAAGGTGTTACACTTTTTAAGTGTAGTGTTACTAATATTTTACAAATATATAAATTTTTCAATTGAATAATATTATTTTTATATAAAATACAATATTAATAACAGTCTGTTTTCAATATTCGAAAAGTTAAAAAGAAAAATAAAATATCAAAATTATGATAGGGTAAAATAAGATTTAATACAAATTGAAAATTCATTCCAAAATATTAATTAAGAATACGAAAATTTGTGTTTTATATTTTCATTGACAAGTAATTATTCCATGTAAGTCTGTCATCTTCTTAAAGAATAATATTACTCATCCTTATTTTTCTTCGTAGTGAATAAAAAAAATACTATTTTTGCACTCTTAAAAATGTTCATTAATACATTATTGGTCTCGTAGCTCAGCTGGATAGAGCAACAGCCTTCTAAGCTGTGGGTCGGGCGTTCGAATCGCCCCGAGATCACCTGAATCAGTGAAAACCCTTTGAATATGTACTCAAAGGGTTTTTTATTTTACGAAAAATATTTAAAGCGATTCTTCATTTATATCAATATTCTTCATAATTTAGAGGTGTACATTTTACAAACACACCCCTGGTATTATGAAAACGAAAATTACGTTATTCACTGTTTTTATATTGTTTACATTCTCTGCATTTTCACAAAGTTTTAAATGGGTAAAAAAATATTACACTACTTCCGAAGGTGCTTTCAATTGTATAATTGTTTCTAATGACCATAATTATATATCCTGCGGTCAGCTTGACTATAAAGGGTTCATAATGAAAACTGATACGGCGGGAAATGAAATGTGGAGCAAAGCTTATCAATTCATGAGAAATATAAATCAGGTTGAAAATACATTTGACGGAAATCTTGTTATATATGGACCTTCAGATACAACACAGGATTATTATTTTATTAAAATGAATGCTACAGGTGATACTTTGTGGCGGAAAAAATTTAAATGCGACTATAGCCGAAACAATCAGAATTTTATACAGACAAGCGATAGTGGTTTTGTACTGACATATTCGCAAAGCGATACAATTCATCTTGTGAAGATGAATAAATCAGGAGATGTTTTATGGTCGAAAATTTATCTGGGTATGCAATATGCCAGGTCAAATTCAATAAGTCTTACTAAAGACGGTGGTTTTGTAATTGGTGCCAATACATATTCTGATGATGCAAAATCGGTCGAATCAATGTTGATTATCAAGACAGATGCTTCAGGTGATTCATTATGGACTCATACATATACAATAACAGGTTATAATCAGGTTGCAAGTGTTCTTGAAATGAATGATAATAATTATATCATTGCTTATTATACAGGACTATCATGCAGCTATAAATCATATATCCGAAAAATTAATCCTGCAGGTACTGTAATTTGGAACTATCAGAATTTGCTGGGAGGTTCAAGTGCATTTGCATGGTCATTATACAGAGCTCCTGATGATAATTATGTTATTGCTGGTGCAATAAAGCATTTTAACGAAGGAACAGGTTATGATTACACAATTGATTGGGTTGACAGCACCGGCAGCGAGCCCTGGGTGTTGAATTATCGGGATTCTGCTTTTGATTATTGTAATTCAATAGCTTTCGAAACGGATTCAATTTTAATTACTGCCGGATTGACAAATAATTCTGCAAATAATATTTTAACTATTGCTAAAATTTCTATAATACCTGTAATTACTGATATTCTGGAACCTGTTAATAATTCTGATATTAAAATTTACCCTAATCCTTCAGCAGGAAATGTTGTTATTATTGTTCCTGAGGCGACTGAAAATATTAGCATCATAAATGCAGTTGGACAAGAAGTTTATTCACTAAAAACGAATCGAAAAACAAAATTTGATTTTACCATTACTGATGAAGGGATTTATTTTATTCGTGTTGAAGCGAAAAATCAAATATTCACAAAAAAATTAATAGTGAATGAATGAAGTAAGATTATTCAATTATCAGTATTTTCGATGCTTTTAGCAAGTCCGATTTCTCATCATAAACCTGTATCAAATACATTCCGGTTTTGCCAAAATGATCAGTGTTGATTTTTATTTCAGCTTGTGAGAATTTATTTTCATACACCAAACTCCCAATGTTATTGATGATTCGCACAGAATAATTTTTTATTTCAGCGGAATTTTTTATATCGATGAAAATAAAATCTTTTGCAGGATTAGGGTAGAGCTGAATAGAAGCAATATCATTACGAATATTATTTACAGCAGATAATGAGCTGAAACAATTATTCAGTTCATTTAATGCGTATGAAGCTAATGCTGATTCTTTATTAAGCATTAAGTTTACAGGTAGAGAACTAAGCAATCGCAGACTGTCTAAAAAGTTTTCAGTTTCTGAAAATATATTATCTTCCAAAGGAAAGATGCAATGCCATAATCCACCGCCAACACTGTCGCGTAATTTATAAGTGTCGATATAATTATCATTGGACGAATAATCGAAAAGCGTAGTGCGAATTTCATTGGCTTTATCGCATAATGCAGATGTTGTTGAGCCATCGGCCTCGGCAGGTGTGTAGCCTACAGGCCAGTAGGGGAGTGCTACAGTAGAAGCAGGTTGACCAAGTATAGTCCACATTGTGGTTAAGACTGGTTTTTCTGATGGTAATACTCCGTGAATTACAGAAGTTGAAACGGATGATGTGCGACAAATACTTTTTTCGCAATAAATATATCCATAAGGAATTCCAATTGACCAGTTGCCTGCAAATGGAATACTGACAGGGTTACTGTTATTGTCAGAGAAATCGCGCATCTGGTAACGGATAATGCTTTTGTAATTCAAACTATCACCATTGAAAAAATTATTTATCAGAACATTTGAACGGTTGTATCTTTCTATTCCGTAATTGCCTCCGCCATTGACAGAAAAATTGGTGCGAATAATGAATCCGTTTGCTGTACTGTCGGTGTCGAATTTGTAATAAACATTTCCGCCTGTTTCGAAGAATGCTGCAGCACCCGTGGAATCAATAACCCCGAAGTTTGCTTGCGTTGAGCGCCCTGTTATATTTGTTGAATCAAGATAATGCTGAAATTCATCAATGGTTTTACAAGCACCTAATACATCGCGCATCAGTGTTCCATTTCCGGGACCGGTAAGGTTGCTAACCAAATCAGTTGATGCTGAATTGATAATTGCAAAACCATGTTCATTTACTCCCATCCATGATAGCGTTGATGTTCCTGCATCGGCAACATAAATAAATTTGTATTTGAATGACGTGTTATATTTTACTTCGTTATCGGGAGAAGAACTGTTATCTCTTGTCTTCCATAGCAGCGGACGCCCATCTTTTGTAGCGCTTCCTGATGCCACGCCCACGGTACATTCTTCGGATGATTGCCCGAAAAGTTTGTGTGAATTATTTTGAAAAATAAAAAATAAAAGCAAAATGAAAATATTACTTTTATTTAGTATAACTGATAGTACATTATTTTTTATCTTCATAACTTAACGATAAATTATTTGTTGAAAGTGATTTTGGTATTTCGAAAAATATTTTCACTTCTTCATATTTTTTAGAAATACTCATAGTTGCGCCGTCAGTTGCTTCAAAGTCGGACAGTCCGCCACCTATATCAATTTTACCCCATGCTCCGGGTGAAGTATAAGTTGTTCCTTTATCGTCAGTAAGTTTGAATGAAACAGTTTTTAAATCTTTTTCTTTTTGAATTTCGTTAACCTTAAGGTTTAACAATAAAAAATGATTTTCATTCTTTTTAGGTTTTACTTTATTGACGGGCGTTTCGCTGGAAACAGAAATATCGGTAATTTGAATTTTAGCAAGACCAATATCAATAATGTTTCCTTTTGCCAGAAGGTTTTTATTTTGTACTTCTTCTGTTTTAGAGTCGCTTTCCGGCTTTTGGTTTTTATCCTGCGATTGATTTGCGCATGAAAAGAAAAAGAAAAGCGGGATTATAAAAATAATATTATACCAGTTTTTTAAATAAGGAAATGCTTATGAAAATTTGTAATGCGGGGTGATTGATTTTGATTTTATTTGAAATAAGATGTTTGAGAAATAACGGATACCACGCAAATATATAATTTACTGAAATAGCTTGATTTTATTCTCTGTCCCGTAGGGACAGCAGCTTGGTGAAAAAGAACCGAAAATACTTTAATGTACCATAGGTACTACCCATTCAGCGTTATTATTGTTGTGTACCTACGGCACACATTATCATTTAAGTTTTATGTTTTTACCAAGCGGTTATGCCTAATGGCATATATTCTTTAAAATTTTCCTAAAGGACTGTTATTATAATTTATTTTTTAATGAAATAAAGCTCAACGTTTTCGTGGCTGCTTGCAAGCCGCTGTCAACCTGCTCGTGTCCATGTGCATTAATTTGTCAAATTTATTTCTTTCCTGTCAAACGTGCAATCCCGAATTCTAAGATATAAACAAACATTTCGGAATATTTTTTTTACACATAA
>DAOQAK010000028.1 GCA_035353855.1 Bacteroidales bacterium
AGGTTTTAGTTAATATCTCTATATTTAATTTCTTAATTCAACCCTTGATTCGCATAAATAATAAATGTATTTTAATACAACTATTTTTTTATTTTTTATAAAATTACTTCATGTAAAGATTAATTAAAATTATAAAACTGAAAACCAAAGCGTATGAAAAAACATTTTTTACTAACTATTTTTGCAGTGTGTTTCTGGGCAATACCGGGAATTTTTGCACAACAACAGGAATCATATACTTTTTGTGCCAACAGCAGTTATACTTATTTGCTTGATACTAATGCCACTACTTCTTCAAGCTATTACCAGCGATTTAATACAGGCACTACTTCATATTGTGCTCATTTTTATCATGACACAATATATACCACATCCGGCAGCGGCAGTGCAGCAGGTGGATATGGCTCAGTAAAAAAATACGCATGGACAGGAAACAACACAGTTTCTAGTACCTGGACATATACTGTAAGTGGCGCTCACCATGATATCTGCCCTATGCCTAATGGTAACGTATTGATAATTGTTGATGAAACCATAAATCTTTCAACTTATGGCGGTTCAAGCACAAGTGTAAGTTCTCCTATAATTAAAGAAATAAAACCTACCGGTACTACTACAGGAACTGTTGTTTGGGAATGGCACCTGAAAAATCATCTTTGTCAAACAACATCTTCTTCCAATACTTATGCTACTTACGTAACCGATGTTAAACAACATCCTGAATTATTTTATGTAGGCTGCACAACCAATGGAGGTGTAACATCTGACTGGTTCCATGCAAATGGTATTGATTATAATCCAACTCTTGATCAGATTGTATGGTGCTCCCATATTAAAAATGAAATTTATGTAATTGACCATAGTACTACTACGGCACAGGCAGCCACACATGCCGGAGGTAATTCAGGAAAAGGTGGCGATTTCCTTTACAGATGGGGCAGCCCTGAAAATTACGGATGCACTACTGATGGTAATGGTGTTTCACTTAGTATTATACATGATGCACGCTGGGTTCCGGCAACAAATTCTGTTTGGCCTAATTATATCAGTGTTTTTCATAATGGCGGATGTAAAAGTGGAAAAGGATGTGTTTTACATTTACCAACTTATTCTACAACTGATCCGTATAATTATACGTACACTGCAGGTTCTGTGGTAGGTCCTACTACAGCTGTTACTCCAACAACTAAATCGTTTGATGTACAAAATCAAGGCGGTTGTATGGCTTTGGATAATGGAAATGTTTTAATTACAAGCCCTAATTCGGCTTTTTATGAAACCAGAAATAGTTCAACACCGTTGCAAAGTATTACAGTTGGCACAATACAATCTGACCGGCTTAAAAAAGTTGAGGTATTTGGTCCATGGTTTTTAACGGCAAGCATCCCATCCGTTACACATTGTGCAAATAGCGCAATATCATTAACTTTTACAAAAAAAGATGCACCTGTTGTTACCAGCCCTACTTACACTTATTCCTGGTCTTCCTCGCCATCTACTGCAACATTTTCATCAACTACTGCACAAAACCCAACTGTTACTCCTACGGCTGCCGGAAATTATACTTTTACAGTTACGGTAACAATGACAGGAACATTTAATTCCACAACAATTACTACCACAACTACAGCTTCGGTTACAGCAGTTGTTGATGCATGTACTGATGTTCAAGAAAATCCAATAAAAGGAACAGAATTAAATTTATTCCCAAATCCAACAACCGGTACAATAAATTTGAATGATGAATTTACTGAAGATAATAATTTTGAAGTATTCGTTTATAATTCTTATGGCGAAATAATCATACAGGAAAAAAATTCAAAACTATTAGATCTATCAGCATATTCAAATGGTATTTATTATATTACCGTAAAATCTGAAAATAAAAATATAGTTAATAAGAAAATAGTTATAATGAAATAATCAATAAACTTTTCATTCTCTCTTCAGATAAATAACTGAAGAGAGAATGATTTTATTTTTTTAATAAAAAGGCGTTGTTATAATATTTTGAAATTTATTAAATAAATCAAAAGACAATAAAAAACCAAAACGATGAAAAAATTTTACTTTGCAACATTATGCATAATAATGTTTGGAGCTGTAAACTTAAATGCTCAAAAAGCATTATTCACAAATTACACCACTAGCAATAGTCAGTTGCCTAATGATAAGGTAAGTGCTGTTGCTGTTGACGCCAACGATAACATATGGGCTGCAACTGACGGAGGTGTAGTAAAATTTGATGGAGCAACCAACTGGACCATTTATAACATGAGCAATAGCGGATTTCCAAATGATTATATCATTAGCATTGCTGTTGATAAGAATAATAATATCTGGGCCGGAACTGATGGTGATGGAGTATTATTTTATAATCAAACTGCAAATACCTGGACCACATACAATGCATCAAATACGTCTAATGGACTTTGCGATAACGCTATTTATTATATTGCCGCTAACAATGATGGTTATATATGGTTTGGTTCACATGGTAACGGTGCATCAAAGTTAAAATTAAGCGACATGACATGGACCACTTATAAAACAGAATTACCTCAAAACGATATGAGCAACCCTGCATCAATCTTTCATATATATGTTGATGCTTCAAATTATACATGGTTTTCGACTGATTATGGGTTATCATATTACAATAATACTACATTTACTACAATAGATACTACTGGGTCAATAGGTAATTCTAATACCACTTTTGCTATTGACGGAAATAACAACAGATGGGCTGGTGTTCCTGTAAAAGGTGTTGATAAATTAAACTCATCAAATGTATTTGTTGCAAACTATGATAAAGACAACGGCTTAGACGATGCCGGTGTTACTGATATTAAATTTGATTCACAAGGAAACTTATGGATAGCACAGTTTACATCATATGGACCATCAGTAGTAGTTGGAGGTATAACAAAATTTGATGTTACAGATGGAAGTGGAGTTACCTATTCTGAAACCCAGGGTTTAAATAGCGAATTTGTAAACAGGATTGCTATTGACAGTGATGATAA
This sequence comes from Bacteroidales bacterium, assembly GCA_035353855.1. NCBI lineage: Bacteria > Pseudomonadati > Bacteroidota > Bacteroidia > Bacteroidales > Bacteroidales bacterium. Next base: position 3,030 of record DAOQAK010000028.1, read on the forward strand.
TATCTGGCTTGCTACCGACGGAGGACTATCAAAATACCCAAATTCTGGTGATGGCATAAATGAAAATTACAGCAACAATTTTCTTGATATTTATCCTAATCCTGCCCAAGATTATCTGAATATTAATGGCAATATAAATTCAGGTGTTGTAGAAATATCAGATATTGCAGGACGTAGCGTGCTAAGTCAATCTATTTATTCATCTGTAAAAATTAATATTGCAAATCTTGTTGATGGAATTTATTTCATTAAAATAACTGAAGATGGAAAAACTTACAACGGAAAATTTATAAAAGAATAAATAATTACTCCGAAATTCGTAAAAATATTTAAATACTTGTAGTGAAAACAAAATTCCTAGCGCTTTATACTATTTTATCGGCTTTTATTGTTAACCCAATATTTTCCCAGGACGAACTATATAATACAAATAGCGTAAGAGAAATTCGCATATATTTCCAGGAAAGCAACTGGGACCATATACTGGATAGTTTACATCTTAATGTTGGTGAAGATGGACGTTTGCTTGGAAACATTTCTATTGACGGAAATATGTTGAATGGTGTAGGTGTTCGCTATAAGGGTTTCAGTTCATGGGGTGTAAACCAAGAAAAAACTCCTTTCAATATTGATCTTGAATATACCATCAATAATCAAAATTATAAGGGTTACACTAAACTGAAACTTGGCAATGTAATAGAAGACCCGTCATTTGTCAGAGAAGTGCTTTCTTATGAAATGATAAGAAAATATATGCCAGCATCGCTTACCGGTTATGCAAACGTTTATGTTAATGATACATTGATTGGTTTATATACCAATGTAGAAGCCGTTGATAAAAATTTTCTCGACAAACATTTTAATTCTCAAAATAATAGTTTTTTTAAGGGCGCTCCTGAAACTTTAAATTATTCAACTTTTGAGGATAACGCTGACCTTAATTATCATGGAACAGATACAGCAGCTTATAAACCATATTATAAACTTGAATCGGATAATTCGGAAACAAGTTGGCTCGACCTGGTAAGATTGATTAATATCTTAAATAACGATACCATAAATCTGGATACTATATTAAATGTTGACAGAGCATTATGGATGCATGCGATAAATTACACTTTAGTTAACCTTGATAGTTATATAGGATATTCTCAGAATTATTATTTGTACATGGATGATAACGGCAGATTCAATCCTATTCCCTGGGATTTTAATATGTCGTTTGGAAGTTTTAGAGAAACAGATGGTATAAATGCAAGTATCACTTTAGATGATACAAAATCATTGAATCCTTTAAGCATGATTGTTTATTCACATTCAACAAAACGCCCTTTAATAGTTAACCTTATTCAAAATTCCACTTATAAAAGAATGTATTTGGCACACATGCGCACTATCATCAATGAAAATTTAAGAAATAACTTATACTATACACGGGGACAGGAATTACAAAATATGATTGATGGCAATGTACAAAATGATCCTAATAAATTTTATGGATATCAATTTTTTCACTCTAACCTTGATACTACAGCAAAGCTAAGTAGCTCCCATAAAATTATAGGACTAAAAGAATTAATAAATGCCCGCATAGCATACCTTGATACATTCCCCGGTTTCCAAGGCGCTCCAGTAATTAGTGATATTACCGAACCTGATTATCCCATTCAAGGTAATGATACATGGATTACAGCAAAAGTATCGGGAGGAAATGAAGTTCTTCTTGGATATCGTTTTAAAACAAATGGTATCTTTAAAAAAATTCATATGTACGACGACGGCAACCATCATGATGGAAATGCAGGCGATGGAGTTTTTGGAACCAGTTTTATTTTGTCAGGAACTACCGTTCAGTATTACATTTACGCACAAAACGACAGTGCCGGAATTTTTTCGCCCGAAAGAGCCGAATATGAATTTTACAATATTCAACCAAAACTAAGACCCGGCGACATTGTATTCAATGAAATAATGACTCAGAACTCTTCTTTCTCTAACATTACCGATCAGGATGGTGAGCACGATGCATGGATAGAAATTTTTAATACTACAGGCGAGAAACAAAATTTAAAAAATTTATATTTATCCGATGAAGACTGGAACCTTACTAAATGGGCTTTTCCAGATACATCAATTGATAAAAATAGTTTCCTGATTATTTGGGCTGATAATGATAATTCTCAAAACGGGTTACATACTAATTTTTCTCTACCTGAAAATAACCGAAAACTTTTTTTATCATATGGTAATAATCAATTAATAGATACAGTAAGATACGGAGTACAAGAAGATGATAATACTTATGGTCGTTATCCAAATGGGTATGGTCCTTTTGTATTTATGCAACCCACTTTTGCAAAACATAATTATGTAGGCACAACTCCTCCTGTATCGGATTTTCTGCTATATCCTAATCCTGCTACAAGCAGTATTTATATGGATATACCCAATCCTGAAGATTACCATTCCTATTCGATTTATAATTCCATAGGTCAAAAAATAATCTCCGGTGATTTTAATTTTGAAGCATCACCTCTTTCTTCAGCAAAATATAAGATTGATGTCTCTGATTTAAATAAAGGAATATATATAATAAAAGCTTCTACAACTTATAAATCTGTTTTTAAAAAATTTGTAATTAAATAAAAAATCAACATATATATGAAACGATTTGCAGTACTTCTTACAATTATAGCTTTAACAAGTTTTTTATTTTCCTGTGAAAAGGATCCAGGAGAAGGTGGAAATTCTTCAATCTACGGTAAAGTTTATGTAAAGAATTATAACGGAACTTTCACTGTGCTCCAGGGAGAATACTACGGACCGGATGAAGATGTATATATTATTTATGGTGACGCAATCAGTTACGGGCAACATACAAAAACAAACTATGACGGCACTTATGAATTCAAATACCTGAGACCCGGAAAATATAAAGTATATGTATATTCCAAAGACTCAACATTACAGGAACCTTCAGGGGTTATACCTATAATTAAAGAAGTTGAAATTACCGATAAAAAACAGGATGTTCAGGTTAATGATATAATCATTTTTAAATAACAGAACCATGAAAAAAATATTTTATATACTACTTTGTGTAATGATATCTAATGCTGTATTTTCACAAAGCAAAAAACAAGTTAAAGAATTTAAAATAAAATCAACAACTACATGGAATGCAAATAATAATTCCAGCGGCACTGCAAATCCCGTAAAAGATACCTACGAAGAATTTGATAAAAGTGGACGTACTACTTTGTTTATTGAATATAAAGCTGATGGTACTATTAAATACAAAAAAAGTGTTGTATATAATTCCAATGGGGATGAAATCGAAAAATGCGAATATGACGCAACTGGTTTATTAAAAAAAACAGTTACAACATATAATGCCAATGAAGATAAACAAAGCGAAACATTTACTGATGGAAAGGGAAACATTATAAAAAAATGCACTTTTACATACGACACGAAAGGATTAAGGTTGACAAAACAAACATATAATGCTTCAAATATTCTTGTGTCAGTAAAGAAATATGTTTACACTTACGAATAATTCTAAAAAATAATTCAATGAAGAAACTTTTTTATATACTACTTTGTGTAATGATATCTAATGCTGTATTTTCACAAAGCAAAAAACAAGTTAAAGAATTTAAAATAAAATCAACAACTACATGGAATGCAAATAATAATTCCAGCGGCACTGCAAATCCCGTAAAAGATACCTACGAAGAATTTGATAAAAGTGGACGTACTACTTTGTTTATTGAATATAAAGCTGACGGTACCATTAAAAATAAAAAGACCAAAGTATATAATACCAGTGGTGATGAAACCGAAGAATGCAAATATGATGCAGCCGGGATAACCGAGAAAACGGTATATACATACAATGCTAATGGTGATAAAGCAAGTGAAACCATTTCTGATGGAAAAGGAACCATCACTAAAAAAATATTATATACATATGATGTAAAAGGTTTGACTTTAACAAAACAAACTTACAATGCTTCTAATGTCCTGATATCCGTAAAAAAATATGTTTACTCTTATGAATAAATTTTAAAAATTGACCAATAAATTATCTGACATATTAAAAACCTTTCATACCATTACCCTTGCGGAAATGGATAATGTAAAACTGATGGACCGGACAGATACCAAGTTCGTGTTCAGAAGTGATTTCCTGCCTGTTCTTTTAAAAGATATGGTTGAACATTATCGTGTGCTTGAAGTAAATGGAATTATCCCTAACCGTTACGAAACTTTATACTTTGATTCCGAGAAGCTCGATTTTTACAGGCAGCATCACAACGGAAAACTTAACAGGTATAAAGTTCGCTACCGCCAATATGTGGAATCGCAACTTAATTTCTTTGAAATAAAATTCAAAAGCAATAAACGCAGAACTATAAAAGAGCGTGTAAAACGGAAAAAAATACATGAAGAAATAGAAGGTAAAGCTGAGGAATTACTTTCCAATACTACACAAATATGTCCCGAATCGCTGGTACCTCAATTATGGGTATATTATTACCGTATGACATTTGTAAATAAATTAGGTGGTGAAAGGTTAACTGTTGATTTTGATTTAAGTTTTAAAGACGAAAACAACACTTCTTCCTATCCTGCATTAGTTATAGCTGAAGTAAAAAGAGGAAAATCGGGGCACTCCCCTTTTATTGAATTAATGAGAAAACATCATATTTCATCTGATTCCATTAGCAAATACTGCCTGGGGATTTTAAGCCTGAAACCCGATGTGAAAAAAAATCGATTTAAAATGAAATTAAGAACTATAAATAAACTGTGTTATGAGAAAAATTAAATTTGTTTTTACCTGTTTTCTTTTTATGCTTCTTTGCATGCCTGCAACGATCAGCGTAAAAGCACAAATGCCTGTTCCTACTGATGAAACTGTTCAAACAACAACAACTGACGATACAAATGCCAGCAATGAGAAGAAGAAAAAAGATAAGGATGTTATTGAAATCACCGATAAGTTTTTTTATAATCTTGGAATTAACCTCGCCAGTATTCTTCTGATTATTTTATTGGTATACTATCCTAACTACCGTAAAATGGAGTATATCTTTACTTATTTCATGTTTAATATTGTTATTTATCTTCTAACATATGTATTGAATGAAGTCAAAATATCAATGGGTGCGGCATTCGGGCTGTTTGCCGTTTTTTCAATGCTGCGATACCGTACCGAAGGAATTTCAATGAAAGACATGACTTATCTTTTCATTTTTATTGGAATGGGTTTGATTAGCGCTATACAGCTTGAATATTATGAGTTGTCAATTATCAATGGTATTTTAATTATTGTTACTTATATCATGGATGGAAATTTAATTTTCAAAAAAGAATTATCCAAATCCGTACAGTATGAAAATATTGAACTGATAAGACCTGAACGTCATACGGAATTAATTGAAGACCTTAAAAAACGTACAGGACTAAATATTCAACGAATTACCATTAGAAAAATTGATTTCTTACGCGATGTTGCTGTTGTAAGGATTTATTATTACGAAAAATAAATATTGAGTGTGAAGAAAATAATTGTTTATATATTTTTCCTGCTTTCAGGTTCAGGGCTGTTTGCACAAGTGAACGATGCCAGGTTATGGGCGTCTGTCAATATTGAGAAAAAGATTACCTCTTCTTTTTCATTCACCATTTCTGAAGAAATTAGAATGAACGAAAATATTTCTGAAGTGGGCTCATTCTTTACTGATGCCGGATTCAGGTATAAAATAAATAAACTGATACGCATATCGGCTAATTACCGCTTTACTAATAATCGCCAATTAGACAACTCATACAGCCAGCGTCATCGTTATTATTTCGACCTATCTTTACGAAAAAAAATAAAACCTGTAACTTTCACTTTCCGTACACGTTTTCAATCGCAGTATACGGATATTAATTGCAGCCCTGATTGGCAAGTTCCCGAATATTATACACGTAATAAGTTAACCATGGATTTCGACCTTGATAAAAAATATTCTCCTTTTATTTCAGCCGAAGCATATACACCTTTATTTTCAGGAAATGGATTATATATCGACAATGTACGTTATTGTGCCGGATTCGATTACCAGTTCAATCGCGCACACGAAATAGAATTATTCTATATGCTTCAAAAAGAATATAATGTCAACAATCCGCAGAATGACTATATTGTAGGCATTGGTTATTATTTTACCTTCTGATCGATCAATGTTTCAGGAGTATTGACAAGGTATAATTTTTCGGTAGCGCGGGTTACAGCGGTATAAAACCATCGTAAGAATTCTTGATTATAGCTGTTTTCAGCTAAATACCCAAAATCAACAAACACAGCTTTCCATTGTCCCCCCTGTGCTTTATGACATGTTACTGCATATGAAAATTTAACCTGTAATGCATTATAGAATTTATCTTCTCTTACTTTAGTCAGACGTTTTCGTTTCTCAGGAATATCAGCATAATCTTCAAGAATATTTTCATAAAGTTTTTTATTATTGGGATTACTTAATGCCGACTGCTCTGAAGTAATTGTATCGAGAAGAAGTATCGTATCAAACGACGATTCATCAGGAAAATCAACAAGTTTTATTTGTGCTTCGGCAAAACGAAACCCGTAAAGTTCTTTTGTGCTTTTTACTCTTTGTATTTTAATCATTTCTCCATTGGCAATAAATGCAGATGCTGAATTTTCGTTCAGCCAGAAATAATTATTCTTCACAACCATCATTAAATCGCCGCCTGAAATTTCGGACTCACGCCGCAGTATTCTTGCTCTTATCTGGGCATTAAAAATATTCGCTCTTTTATTCGAACGGCATAAAATTATTGTTTCCTCTTCCCCGTAATCGGTGTAAGCCTGCTGAATGGCATCTTCCAGCTCAGCACCATTAATAAAAAGAACGTCGGCGCAACTTTTTATTTTAGGTATATTATTTTTTTCTTCCTTAATTTTTTTTCTGATTATTGTTGCATTTTGAAGAATTCCCGACATACTCTCCTGCCTTACCACTTCTGTTAATTCATATGAACGTAATTGGATTCCAAAAGCAGCTTTCATATAATTCTCATCTAATGCGGGACTTGCTTCCATGCCTATTGGCGGTAATTGCGCGGTATCCCCGATTAACACCAGGCGGCAATTATTTCCGTTAAAAACATATTCCATTAAATCATCAAGCAATGAACGCATCGGGAAAAAGCCTACCCTGTCGCTTCCCGAATTATTCTGGATCATTGATGCCTCATCAACAATAAATAATGTATTCTTATGAAGATTAGGCAAAAGTATTAGTTGCATCGCGCCATCGGCACCGGGACGAAGTTTATATATTTTTTTATGAATGGTAAATGCCGGTTTCGCAGAATAATTCGATAACACTTTTGCTGAACGCCCTGTTGGCGCTAATAACATACATGAGTGGTTGTATTTTTCCAGTACATCAACTACCGATTTTACAATTGTAGTTTTGCCGGTACCTGCATATCCCTTCATTATTAATACATTTCTTTCTTCCCTGTCAAGAAGGAATTCTGCAGTAAGTTTTAAAAATTCGGATTGACCTTCAGTAGGCGTATAAGCGAAATTTTCGTGAAGCAATTTGTTCAATTCGGCATTAGTCATGGCTTTTATAAAAATTAGAAAGGATAACCTATTCCAAAGTTTATTGCAAAATCTTTTGGTTTAATATAATGCAGAACCCATCGTTGTCCTTCCGGATTTGCCGGATTCACTGCTTTTAAAGCAAAGTCAAAACGCAGGATAAAAAAGCTGAAGTCGAATCTCATTCCAAACCCTGTGCCTACTGCAACCTGTTTATAAAATGAAGAGGTAAATTCCGCTTCAGGCATGTTATCATTTTTTTTATTCAACCAAATATTTCCTGCATCAACAAAAAAAGCTCCTTTTAAATAACTGTATACAGGGAAACGATATTCCACATTACCCAGAAGGCTTATATCTCCCGTGCGACTCAGCAAATTTGTTTCTTCATCAGAATAGGAACCTGGTCCCAGTGAATACACCCTCCATGCCCTCATACCATTGGCACCACCGGCAAAAAAACTTTTTTCATAAGGAAGAACAATAGAATTCCCGTAAGCAATTCCTGCTCCCGCTATTCCGTGAAAAACCAAAGTATTTATTTTATCAAAAATAAAATAATGCCTGTAATCAATATCAGCACGGGCATACTGCGAATATTTAATATTAAACAGCTCATAGCTTCCATCAGCATTCTGATAATTTTTAAACCAAAGATTCTTCACTCTTAAAAGGTTTCCGGCCCACTCTGCATTCCCTTTGAAATAGCTAAAACTGGTATTCTTTTCCATTTTCTGATTACTGAAAATATAACTGAATTTTCCGGCAGTAATCATGTGGTCGATATAACTGTTTTTTATTTTAGGATCATTAATTGCTTCCAGCTGACTGTCGAAAGCAGGTGAAGTAGTTATTTTTACTGAATTTACATCAGCCGGATAAAAAAAGATTTTTTGATTTTTCGAGGGTTTGTATTCATACCCGTATGTAAAATTAATAACATAACGTGTATAATCGGAACGTTTCTGGTAATTCAAACCTGCAACAACATTGGTTTTAGGTATGAAATATTTTGAAAAACGTTCTTGTTTAACAGGTATAAGAAAAAATTTAGGAATATCCAGTCCGAAATCAATTCCTGTTTCAACAGTATTGAATGGCAGCACCTGTTCCAATCCAGTTTCATCAACGCTATCGCTTAATAATTTCTGAATTTCCATTGCCCCGCGAAATTTTATTTTAAAAATTTCAGCGCCACGGAAAATATTTTTATTCTGATATAATATATTTCCTGCTACGCCAAAATTTCCTGCTGTATTAGTCGATTCAACCTCGCCTGATATAGCTTGTATAGGAGTACGGGTTAATAAAATATCACAATCAAGAAGGTTAGTATCTTTTGATAATGTATCTTTTGATATAAAGAACTGTATGTTCACAAACTTAAAAAGTTTAATATCCATCAGTCGGTTGTATGTATCTTCAACATCGGTAAGTTTGTATTCATTTCCTTTTTTAAAGAACACCGATTGGGTTATTGTTTTTGGCTTTATCCTCAGTGTATCTTTATACACAAAAGTATATAAAGAAGGTGCAGCTGTTTTTTTTCGGGGCAAAGCCCAATACCGGAGTCTTTTATAATTAGCAGTATCCACATTGAACAGGCTGTAATCCGGGTAAATATTAATATTATTGATAGTATATCTTTTATGAATTGAAGGCACTACAGAATCGGAATGATTTTTTAGTTTTTCCACCGGATTCCTTATTCCCATTGTAATATCCAGTTGATGATTATTAAGAGCGCTGTCGATATCATACAATATATATTCTTTAGTAAAAAAGAAATATCCATCGTTTTTTATTTTTACTGTTAATCGTTCTCTTTCCGACTGGAGCACATCAACATCATAACGACCGCCTCTTTTCAGCAAACTATTCATTGTATCAGCAACTACCTGGCTTCTTATATATTCGTCTTCTATGTTATAAGCGATATTCCTAATGCAATAAGGTTTTGAAGTATGAACGATATATTTGATATTCGCCTTTTTTCTTTTATAATTAATTTTTGTTTGTACCTCCGAATTAAAAAATCCTTTTGAATTCAGGTAAAGCTTAATTTGTTTTATTGATTTTTGAGTCAATAATGTATCAAGGATAACAGGCGGCTCGCCAATATTGGCCCTGGCCTTCTTCCATAATACAGATGAATTGTATACGCCAAGATGAAAACGAAAAACTCCCAATATTCTCCGATTTGGCTTTTGTTTTATATAGCTTGATAAATCATCGGTACTGATATCGCTGTTATCGACTGAAACTTTATTCCTGTTTACCAGGTATTGACCATCGGCAATATTTTTTGTAGGATTACAGGAATAGAAAAACCAGGCACTGCAAAGTATAATGAAAAATAATATTTTTTTATAATGATTCACTAATTAGGAATTTCAGTTTTGTTATTTATGAATATTAATTGGAATTAAATGCAAATTTAAGAATTGTACGCTCTTAGAAAAATAAAAAACGGATGCATATATACATCCGTTTTCTAAACTGAAAAATATTAGTCGGTTAGTTCAATACAATTTTTTGAGTAATAATTTTTTCACCTTTTTTGTAATAAATAACATAGATGCCCTCACTGAAGGTAGAAGTATTAAGAGTTAACTGGTTCGTTCCTTCGTATGATATATCATCAATATTTATTAGTTTTTGTCCCTGGTTATCGAAAAGATATACAGAATAATCCTGTTCTCCATGTGCTTCAAATTTTACAATTATATTTTTGTTTTCGCCAACATAAGCTGTAAATGTATTTTCTTCATCATCATTAACACATCCCACTTTAACAGGACCATAATTTTTTGATTTACCATCATAATCCACTTGTATCAATCTATAATAAGAAGACTCTAATCCTTTAATCGTTTCGGAATAAGGCATATCATCAATTGCATAATAGTTTTTAGGAGTATTGCTATTACCCGAACCATTAACAGTTGTTATATATTCCCATAAATCAATATCTTTACTTCTTTCTATTTTAAAATAATCATTATTTATCTCACTGGCAGTTGTCCATGATAAAAATACTTTTGAATTTCTACACACAGCATTAAAGCTTAGAAGCTCAACAGGCAATGGATTATTTGAATTTGATAATACCCAATCCCTTGAAACATTATTACCAGAAACAGAATTAACCTGGTTATTTGCAGGGTCTGCAGTACCTGTTCCCGATCTTTTCCATTGTGAAGAAGAATTATCCCAATATTGAGCATAAAGTGAACTTTCAGTAATACCATTAAGGTCATTACTTCCGTCATAAGAAAAAGTATATGTTACAGTAGGGTTTGATGAATAACCGCTAAATGACGTTAAATAAAATCTATCAACAGCATTTGATGAATTATCACCGTATTTATTATTCATATTTGTTACAGTTTCAGGGTAACTTGGATAAGGATAATTGCTAGTACTTGTATGGTATATTGCTGCAGTAAAATACCCATTAGCACCAGTAGCCGTGGATGTAACATTTACTTTTAATGGAATATATGTTCCGCCGGTTGTACCAAAAGGTAGTGTATATTCACTTGCACTTGTGCCTAAATCATTCCATTGTATTCGGCTGGTACATGTATTTGTTGGTGTAGCGGATGAAGTAGACGATCCATTATTTAATGTTTCACTTACAATATATCCTGTTTGTGTCGTTCCATTACGGGCAATAGCCGAACTCGATGAACTTTCAATTGTTAGAGTATAGCTGTTAAGTTTAAATGCTCCATTAGTTAAAGTTAAATATGGGACACCATTGCTTGGAGGGTTTCCTGTATTGTAATTTATTGTACGATTATCATGTAATGTTACTCCCTTTGAAGCACCACTACTATTATCAATTTCTACATAAGAAGGACTGTAACTTGTTGAAAGAGGAAACTCATATTTACTTGTAGTTTGAGCATCCGTTCCATTATATTTTAATAATGCATTTCCTTTATATTCCAATGTATTAGTTCCTGTTATAGAACCGGAAGTTTGTCTATATATAAATTGGCTTGCTGTAGTATTTGTAAAAGTCCCATCATTATATATTTTACCTTCATCATATATTATATTATTATTTGTAAATGAAGAACTACCATCAATATACATACCTACTTCATAATCATCGTTATTTGTACTTGAATTTGTTATAGTACCATCGTTTGTTCCTCTTGAAATACCGCAAGCTGCTACTTCCTGTAATGCCAATGATCCTGTAGATTTAATATTAAAATTAGCACCACTTTTATTATTAAAAGTTGAACCATAATCAATAGCCGTTTCTGAATAATCATTATGTGTGCCATAATTGTTATAAGTTGACGAATAACATGTTACTCCATCAACCCCTATAAAAAGAACAGAATAATTATTAACTGTACCTCCCGAATAATTATTAAAAATGCCAGAATGGCCTATTAAATCTATAATACCAAAATTACATTTTGTTGTAACAACACTGCCATTTGCAATGGTTCCATAATTATCTAAATTATAAAAAGCTGCATAACCCCTAAAATAATAATTACCTGAAGATGCATAATAATAATGTCCCGATGAAATGGAAGGTGGATGATTTGTTATTGTTCCATAATTTGTAACTGTACTGGATAATGTTTTATCTTGAATGTTAATACCTCCATAAATTGCAATATATAAATAAATGCACTCAGATATTTTTGAAAAACTGCCTCCATAATTATCAATAGTACCATAATTTATTATTTTAGCCCCAGATGCGGTACTTGAAAGGGTAAGTGTCCCACCTGTATTTATTGTAATTGTTCCATTATTTATTAAAGTTCCTGTTCCATTAATAACTAACCCTTTATTATCCCATGCACTAACTTGAGAACCCCCAACCGAAACTGTTATTGTTCCATTATTTGTAACAACATAACCATTACCATAAGTAATAGCATTGTTTGATATTGCTAATGTTCCATTAGCATCTACAATTGTATTTGGAGCAGTAATATCAGCATTTAAAGTAATAGTATGACCACTTTGTATCCTTGCACAACAACAGTTACTTGAAGTAGGTGTTGTAGAAGTGCCACTCCATGATGAACCGTCAGAACTTCTTTCCCAAGTACCTGTAGAACTAATACTCCAGTTACCTGAACTTATTGATCTATAATAATAATAACTACCTCCACCACAACTAGTACATGTAAAATTAATCGATGAAGTCCATGAACTGTATGCGCTGCTACCGCAATTAGAGCGCACCCATACATAATAAATTTGACCAGGTGTTAATCCCCCAATTGTATATGTAGTAATTCCAGCACCAACAGAAGCAGAAGGTGTTGTTCCACCAGTAGGCGCTGATGATGAAGTACTATAATAAATATTATAACCAGAACTTGGAGCAGGGCTTGCAGCAGTCCAGGTAATAACAGCCGATGTTTGAGTTACCGATGACGATGTAAGGTTTGTTGGAGTAGAACAAGAACTTACTGTTACACCTGTTGTACCAGAACAACCCGTTGCATCCACAGTAAATGTAATTGTAGAAGAACCTGCCGAAACCCCTGTTACAACTCCGCCGCTACTTATTGTTGCTACTCCTGTATTACTGCTACTCCATGTTCCGGGAGTTATACTTCCTGTCAAAGTTGTTGTACCTCCAACTACAACCGATGTTGTTCCGCTTATTGTAGGATTTGAATTTACTGTTCCGGTTGAAGAAACAGCAGTACTCCAACATGTTCCATTATAAGCCCTAACATACATAGTATATGTTCCTGCTGCTGTAGAAGATGTGTATGTAGATGCAGAATTAAGCGCAGTTGAAGTCTCAGTTGCAGAATTTTCCCAATAACATGTACAACTTGCAGGACATGTACCTTGAGTAAACGTAACACCTGTCCCTTCACATTTTGGAGAATTGCTTGTAATAGAACCAGGTGATGAAGGAGCACTTATAACTGTAATTGTTGCATCTGCATATGAATCAGTACAAGGCGAATTACTTATTGTCCATCTTACCACGTAACTTCCTGCACCACCGCTTGGAGTAAATGTTGTATTATAAGTGGAAGTACTTGCAAATTGTGATGATGAAGTACTTGGCCCGCTTTGAACAGTCCATGTGCCAGTTCCCGCCGTGGGATTATTTCCCGATAGGGTTCCGCTTGCCCCATCACAAATAGTTTGCGCTGAACCATTGGTTGCAGTGGTTGGAGTAGCTGTTATTGTTACCGCACCTGATACATCACTTGTAATAGTACAACCTTCCGAATTAGTTACTACAACATAATAATATAATGTTCCATCGGTTGTTGTAGGCGGAGTATATGAATTACTGTTTGTACCAACTGTAGTTCCACCTGAATTTGATGCTGTTGAATTTTTATACCATTGATATGTGCTTATTGAGCCACTTCCTGCTGTAGCACTAACTGTGAGCGCACTCGCTGTAGCCCCATGACAATATGTTACAGGTGTTGTAGCCGGGGCAGTACATGTTGGATTAGTGCAAGACGGACAATATGTTAAGCTTATATAATCAACGGCAGGGTATGCATTTGGAGCAACTCCATTATTGACAAATGTAAATACCAATCTTACTGTTGTTCCTGCCAATGAAGTTAAATCGATTGGTGTTATTGCAGTATAGTTTGCATATGTATTTGAAGTATTCTCATATTTCATTGTAAAACCAGTCCCGCCAGATGTTCCATATGTAGGAGTATTCGAAGTTGTTGTTGTATAAACTCTGAAATAATCATTTCCATTATCGGCAACAGGATATTTTAAATAGAATGATAGAGATACATTTGTTGCACCAGTAGGGATAGCAATGTCTCTATAAAAATGCACAACTCTTAAAGTAGTGCTACCAGTATAACCAGTTGACGTTGGTCCAAAAAAAGCAGCTTTTCCACCTGTTGCTCCGGTACACCCAGCAGCTGTTCCAACATACCATGTAGGACCTGTAGATCCAACAACTGTCCATCCATTTGCTGCAAAAGTAGATGTAGCATTTTCAAAACCGCCAACACCAGTTGGATCAAGTAATGTAGTGGGGGAAGAGCAGGTAATGGTTTGTGTCCCCCCAGCTGTAGTTGAGCCCGATTTTGAAGCCGAACTAAAAGTAAAATTACTAGTTGTAAGAGCGCTAATATTAATATTTTTTCCAATAGTAGCACCACTTGCAACATCGGCTGTAATAAAAATATATCCAGTGGAACCACTGCTAATAGCCTGCGATGTAAAAGACGGAAAGGTTTTAGCACCGGCTGTTCCCGGAGTGGTATATGTACTTAATGTTGCGTCGCCAGCATCAAGTGTAGCATCAGTTGAATAACGGACTTTAATATTAGTAATATCAGCCGAAACGTAATTACCTGCAGTAGTACATGTCATTCCTGTAAGTGTAGCACTTCCTCCTGTAACAGCTAAAGCTGATTTATGTAAAACAACAGCACTAGTTCCTGCTACCACAGAAGCCGCTGTTACCTGTGTGCCATTATCTGATAAAGCAATAGAAGGACCTGAAGAACTTGTTGTTCCTGATATCACAACTGATTTATTTCTAAAAAGTGAAATACTTTCATAAGAATGATAACCATAAACCCTTAATGTAAGTGTACCACCATCAGCAACTAATATACTTAAATCACTACTAATTGTTGTTTGAGTCAAAGTGTTTGTAACATTAATTGTACTACCTGCCTGAGTAAATGAAGCACCATCAAGAGAATAATAAACATCGGCATACATTGTCCATGTAGCCGTACTTGTACTAGTATATAACGATATACTTGTTACAGTTAAATCATAACCACTAGAAGGAGATATTGTATATTCAAAGTAATCTGTAAAATCTTTCGAAGAACTATTAGTCCAGCTATTTGCATACATCCCATTTGATCCATAATTAATTGTTCCGATCCCAGTTCCACCAGTAGCATTTGTAGCAGTTACACTTCCGGAAGTTGACACTGGAGCATTACTAGTTAAAGCCCAAGTTGCAGATGCAGCCTGTCCAAACCCAACATTACTAATTGCAAACATTTGCAAAGTAACAAGGGTGATAGCTATAAGCTTTGTTTTAGTTTTCCCCAACATAGGCATGTTGAGTAGAAACTTCAAATAACGAATGGGAGTATATGTTTTCATAATTGTATGTTTTTCATTTACAGCTATAAGTATAAACCATACTTTCTGTCATTTTTGATGGTCCACATCTTATTGTATACAAATATATAATAAAATATGGCAACAATCAATACGTATTTACACTTAGACAAATTTGGTAATTTAAGACATATAAAGGCACATAAGAGTAGTAAATATCTGCATGGATAAGATAGCAATAATTACCAAAGTGCATATAAATCGATATTTTCAGATATGCAATATCATGCATATCTATATATTCAATTTATACCATAAGAGTAAAATATATATATTTTCAGTAATTAACTATTATTTATATAATATTTAATATCATTTAGTTACATGTTAATAAAAAGTTTGTGATTTGTTAATATTTTTTTTATTATTCAGAAAAAATTCTGCTCTTTTAAAGTATTTAAGAAGAGCTATTCAAATTATAAATACTTTTGCAGAATATATTATGAGAATAATTTCTGCAATACTTCTTTGGGTCAGCGGATGGAAAATAAAAGGTTCATTCCCGGCTGACATTAAAAAATGTGTTATTATTTCTGCTCCGCATACATCGGGATGGGATTTTTTTTATGGCCGCATTGGCACATACTACCTGCGGGTAACCCATCTTAAATTCATGATTAAAAAAGAAATGTTTAAATTCCCTCTTGGTGGATTACTAAAGGCTTTAGGCGCAATTCCTGTCGATCGCAAAGCCAATAACAACACCATCATTGCTATTGATAAAATGTTTAATGAAAACGAAAATTTCAGGTTAATCATTACTCCTGAAGGTACCCGAAAATTAAATAAAAACTGGAAAAAAGGTTTTTACCATATTGCACTTTCAGCCAAAGTTCCTATAGTAATGAGTTATGTTGATTACAGGAAAAAAGAAGGAGGCATAGGACCTGTGCTCTATCCTACCGGTAACTATGAAGAAGATTTTAAAATAATCACCGATTTTTACAAAACCAAAACAGCCAAATATCCTGAAAATTATAACCTTTCGCCTCAACACCAAAAGTAATTTCAGATTTACGAATTGCAATAAATCATGTAAATAGTTTATTGTTATTTATTAAATGTGATTAAGCAAATATACCGTCCGCCTTCATTGTAGAGCTAATGAGGCTGGTAGTCACTACACTTATCAACTAAAAACTTTTTAACTAAAGCGGTAGTGCCGATGGCACATTTGATCATGTTATTGTTTCATTGTACCAAGCGGTTGTCCTTACAGGACAAACAATAGCAATCAAAATATTAGAGAAATATATTATTTATCAAAAGTATTTAAATCTACTTTTTATTTTCCCGAACTCTGGATAAAAATTTTTCAATAACCTTTATCACAAAAAACTTAAAACTCTTTACCGGACTAGCAGCCAAGCCCATCAACTATTTACATAAATTTCTTATTGAAGTAATGTGGTAAAAAATAAAAACGATTTCATAATAAATTAAAAAAGGGACTCGTTTCCGAATCCCTTTAAAATTTTCTATGCTTCAATATTAATAGCCAAAAATATCTTCTAATTTGAGGTATTCAATTTTACCATATTTTTCAAGGGTTTTAACATCTAAACTATCTTTCTTTCCTATAACAAGAATTGTATATTTTTTATCTTTTAAATATTTCTGCTGGAATGCAAGTAAATCGGCAAATTTCATTTCAGGAACTTTTGCAAAAACATCTTTTCTTATATCATAAGTTATACCCATACGTTTTGCATTGTCGTAATTGAAAAGCACATTCGCTTTGGTAATGCGTTCGGTGCGGATTTTATTTATTATTGCATCTTTTGCGGCATTAAAACTTTTTTCCGATTCGGGCATATTGTTAATTACATCAAACATGGCTTTCATGGCTTCGGGCAATTTGTCGTTTTGTGTACCGATGAAAGTATAGATATAATGATTCCTGTCGATTCTTGCCGGATTTGTATATACTGCGTATGAGCTATATGCAAGTGCTTTCGATTCGCGAATTTCCTGGAATACCACTGAGTTCATTCCGGCTCCGAAATATTCATTAAACACGCGGATTGCAGGAATATTTGCTTTATCAAATTTTTCCGATTTTGATAGCATGATTATTTCTACCTGCTTCATATCATAATCAACAACGTATACTTTATTTTCGGTATTTGCTAATTGTTCATATTTTGTTTCTGTTGGAACTGGCAAAAGTTTTGCCGGAGTTTTATGATATTTTTCAAGATAAAATGCAACTGAATCGGAAGGCATAGAACCATAATACAGAACATGATGTTCATACGAATTCAGCTTGTGAATAATATCGGTAAGCTCTGATGCTTTTAAGGCTTTCAGTTCGGTTTCCGATAAAATATTCGTGTATGGATTTTTTGCGCCATAAGTTCCATAGTTATACATTGCACTCCAAAGAATTTCATCTTTTGAAAGTTTGTTATCGGCACGTTGTTTTAAAATATCGGCAGCCATGTTATCCCATGTTTCCTGGTCGGGCTGTGCATCGGCAAGAAGTTTCTCAAACAACTGCAAACCTTTCACGAAATTTTCGGTAAGACCGGTTAGACTTACGTAAACCTTATCTTCAGAAGAAAATACATTAAACGAACATCCTGTTTTATATAATTCTTCCTGAACTTGAGCAGGTGTAAGGTCTTTTGTTCCTAAGTATGAAAGATAATCAACAGCTAGTCCGAGTTTTTTATCATGATTGTTTCCCATTTCGAAAACATAATAAATATCGAAAGTTTTATTTTCGGTATTGGCATTATATAAAATCTGTACCTGTCCGTTTTTAATTTGAGTTTTCTTTATATCATCATAATTCAGGAAAACAGGTTCAACTAATTTGGGTTCGCGTGCTAAAATATTTTTTACAAAATCGGATTGCACATCGCGGTTTATAGTAACTGGAGTAAGTTCGGGCTTGATCACTTTTTTTACATCCTTTTGTTCGCCTGTTCTTTTATAAACTACAACATAATTATTTTTATAATTTTTATTTGCGAAATCAATAATATCCTGTTTTGTAATTTTTGATAAACGGTCCATACGATTTACTTCATCTTTCCATGGAATATCTGATGTAAAAGACCCTACCATTGCAAAAGCGCGCGACATATTACTTCCTTCCGATTTAATTTCAGCTAATTTCATATCATTAATAATTGCAGGTAATAACCAATCGGGAAATTCGCCTTTTTTCACAAGTTCAATTTGTGATAATAATAAATCTTTTACCTCTTCTAACTTCTGTCCTTCTTTGGGATTGCCCCAGAAAACATGCATACTGTAATCTTTCATTACATCAGCATAAGTTCCGGAAGACAGAACTTTTTGTTCCTGGTTTAAGTTTAAATCGATAAGTCCGGCTACGCTATTCGAAAGTATCATATCGGTAAGTGCAAGCAAATCGGCATCTTTAGTTGCAGCGCCACCAAAGCGGAAAGCAACCATCATCGATTCTGCATTTGGGCCAATAGCTTCTTTTACAATAGGCGCTTTGATTTCATCCTCAACTGGAGGAATGAAAGGTTTTACTTCTTTTTTGGGAAGTTTGCCAAAGGTTGCATCAATAAGCTTTATGGTTTCATCGGGATCGAAATCACCGCTGATACAAATAGCCATGTTGTTAGGAACATATTTTTCATTATAATATTCACGCAATGATTTCAGTGAAGGATTTTTCAGATGTTCTACAGTACCTATTGTTGTTTGCGTTCCGTAAGTATGCTTTTGAAAAATTCCTGAAGTTAGCGAATCCCAGGCTTTTTCATCATCATTATCAAGGCTCATATTTTTTTCTTCATACACAGTTTCCAGTTCGGTATGGAATAAACGAAAAACCGGATGTCTGAATCGTTCTGTTTCTATCGAAAGCCATGTTTCAAGCTGATTTGAAGGGATGTCGTTAATATACACTGTTTGTTCAACTGAGGTATAAGCATTGGTACCTTTGGCTCCAATAGCAGCCAGCATTTTGTCATATTCGTTTGCTATAGCAAATTTTGCTGCAATACCGGAAATACTATCGATTTTATGATATGTTTTTTTACGAAGAACGGTATCGGCAATTTTTTTATACACTTCAAAAAGGCTGTCAATCTTATCGAGCTGAACTTTTTCGGAAGCGTAATCCTGTGTTCCGAACTTATCTGTTCCTTTGAACATCATATGTTCAAGGTAATGCGATAACCCGGTATTATCATGAGGATCATTTTTACTTCCGGTTTTTACAGCTATAGCTGTTTGAATACGAGGAGCATCTTTGTATACCGACATATACACTTTCAATCCATTGTCAAGTGTATATATTCGTGCTTTCATCGGATCGTTGGGAACCGATTCGTAAGTGTAGGTCTTCTGGCTTCTTGCAGGCAGAACGAATACCAGTATCAACATTGTGATAACTGACAGATAAAATAATTTTGTTTTCATTTTTTTGTATTTGAGGCATTAAAAGTAGAAATTTTTTAATTTCAAAAAATATTATACCGACAGAAAAGGTTTGCAAAAATATTTTTTGTTTTCTGTACGGTATAACTCGTTCTAAACAGTTTTGCCTTTGCAAACCTGATAAGAACGAGTATAAAATTAGAAAAAGCTGAAAAATTCAGCCTTTTCAATGATATTAAAATTTAAAATATTGGATTGCTTATATACAAAGCCTTCCAGCATTAATAACCAAAAATATCTTCAAGTGTCAGAGAAGTTATATCTCCATATTTTCCAA
Organism: Bacteroidales bacterium; assembly: GCA_035353855.1. Lineage (NCBI taxonomy): Bacteria > Pseudomonadati > Bacteroidota > Bacteroidia > Bacteroidales > Bacteroidales bacterium. The sequence goes on from DAOQAK010000028.1 coordinate 23,501, forward strand.
GCAATGTAAAATCAATATTCTTTTTATCTCCTACCACTAATGTTGTATGAGGTTTATCTTTCAGATATTTTTCTTCAAATGCTTTAACATCGGCAAAAGTAAGGCTTGAAACTTTATTATAAACGTCTTTGCGAATATCATAAGTAAGACCTAATTTTCTTGCTTTTTCATAATTGTATAAGATATCTGATTTTGTAATTCTGTCGGTTTTCATTTGCTGAATTATCGTGCTTTTTGCCAGTTCAAATGATTTTTCAGATTCAGGCATTTTATTCATCAGGTCTAACATTCCGTTCATAGCTTCTCCAAGTTTATCGGCTTGTGTACCTATATATGACAAACTGAAATACGATTTATTTTTATCCTGTGGTATTTGATATAATGATCTTGCTGTATATGCCAAACCTCTTGCTTCACGAAGCTCCTGAAATACTATTGAATTCATGCTTCCGCCAAAATATTCATTAAATAAAGTAATCGTAGGCTGAAGTTCTTTATTAAATAAATCTCCTTTATTCAGCAAATAAATATCCGCTTGTTTCATAGTAAAATCAACATAATAAACCTGGTTCTTCGAAGTAGGTTGTTGAGCAAATATTTTTGTAGCAGGTATCGGAACAAATGCAGCCGGTACTTTGTGATACTTTTCCAATGATGCTAATAACGCTTCTTTGCCCTGGCTTCCATAGTATACCACCCGATGTTCATATGAGTTTACTCCTTTAATTACAGAAATCAATTCTTCAGGAGTAAGCGCTTTCAATTCTGTTTCGGAAAGAATATTTTTATAAGGACCATTGGCACCCCATTCGCCATAACTTCTGAGAGCGCCTACAATACTTTGTTTGCTTAATTTTGCATCTTTTCGTTTTTTAAGAATATCGCTTACTAAATTATCTAATGATGTTTTATCTGATTTTGGATCGGAAAGCATGCTTTCAAACAATTCCATAGCTTTTCCAATATTTTCAGTTAAACCGGAAAGTGTAAGATAAGTTTCTTCATCACCAACAGTAATTCTATAGGAACATGCAATTTTATAAAATTCCTGTTTTAATTCTTCTGCTGTGTATTTCGAAGTTCCCAGATATTCAAGGTATTTAAGGGCAATACTCCATTTTGCACTATTGTTTTTGCCCATATTAAATTTATAATCAAAATTAAATGTTCCATTTTCAATATTTTGTTTATAAACAACTTCAATATTGCTTTTTGTTTTCAGCGTAGTTATATCCTTTGTATAATCAAGGAAAACAGGTTCGATCTCATTGACTTTATTACTTTCAATTTTTTTATAAAATGCCGATTGATCCGTTCTGTTTATTTTAAGAGGTGTTATTTTGGGTTTAGCAACTTTTACAATGCTATTATCAACACCTGTGCGCTTGTTAACAATCACATAATTATTTTCTGTGAATTTTTCTTTCACAAAATTTATCACATCCTGTTTGGTGATTTTAGAAAGACGGTCTATTTTACCAACTTCATCTTTCCATGGAATATGAAGAACAAATGAATTTACAAATGCAGATGCTCTGGATCCGTTATCTTCATAGCTTTTCATCTGTTGCAGTTTCATATCATTGATTATGGCGGTCATCAGCCAATCAGGAAATTCGCCTTTTTTAATAAGGTCAATTTGCGAAAGCAGCAGGTCGCGTAACTCTTCCAGTGTTTGTCCTTCTTTAGGCTTACCAGATAATACTTCAGCAGTATAATCATTCATATCATAGTAACCCGAAGATGCACTTAATACTTTTTGTTTCTGAACAAGATTAAGGTCAATCAAGCCTGCTGTGCTGTTTGACAAAATCATATCTATCATCGTGAGCATATCGGCATCTTTTGATGAAGCACCATTAAAGCGAAAAGCAATAGTAATATTTTCTGCATCAGGACCAACAACTTCTTTAACAACAGGAGAAGTAATAGGATCTTCAGGTTTGTATGTAAATGCAGGAACTTCTTTTTTCTCAAATGAACCAAAATATTTATCAATCAATTTTATTGTTGCATCAGGATCAAAATCGCCGGAAAGACATATTGCCATATTACTTGCTACATAATATTTATTATAATAATTTTTAATTTTTGTTATTGACGGATTTTTCAGGTGTTCAGCAACTCCAATAGTTGGTACTTTGTAAGTATGATATTTAAAAAGCCCTTCCATCATTGCCTGCGATGCTTTACGCTGATCGCTTGCAAGAGTCATATTTTTTTCTTCATATACAGTTTCCAATTCCGTATGAAATAAACGAATCACATTATTTTTAAACCGGTCGGATTCTATTTCAAGCCAGTTCTGAACCTGGTTCGATGGAATATCATTTACATAAACAGTTTGATCAACCGAAGTATAAGCATTGGTTCCGGTAGCGCCTATTAATCCTACAAGTTTGTCGTACTCATTTGGAATAGCATACTGTGAAGCCAGCTGTGATAAGCTATCAATATCTTCGTAAATACTTAATCTTTTTAAAGAATCTGTAGTTACACGATAAACTTCAAACAAACTTTCGATCTGATTTAAATAGGGTTCTTCCTTTGCATAATCTGCTGTTCCGAAATTTTTTGTTCCTTTAAACATCAGGTGTTCGAAATAATGCGCAAGACCTGTTGCATCGGAAGGATCGTTTTTACTACCAGCTCTTACTGCAATGTAAGTTTGAATTCTTGGAGCATCTTTATATACGGTCATGTATACAGTAAGTCCGTTATCCAGTTTATAAATCCTTGCTTTTAACGGATCGTTTGGAACGGTGTCGTAAGTGTAGGTTTTCTGACTCTTTACAGGCAGAATAAATATCAGCATCATTAATGTTATCGCTGACAAATAACAAAATTTTGTTTTCATAATTTATATTTTTAATGCGTTAAAAGTATTTTAATTTTTTTAATTAAAAAAAAACTTCCGATAAAAATACCGGAAGTTTAAACGAACGATTAATAATGTTCAATGTATCTTGTTCAAAATGTCAATCGCATTTTATTTCTTTTCTTCTGGTTTCAATACAACTCTTACATAATTATCTTTCGGGAAATATTTTGAAAAACATTCCTGGATATCTTTTAAAGTGATTGCATTTACTTTATTTGTATAATCTGTAATTAATTCAGCATCATCTTTATTGAAATAATATGATTCAAGCCTGTCGAGCCAGAATTTATTTGTTTTTACATCCACTTCTCTTCCACGGATAAGTGTTTCTTTTGTTTTTGATAAATCTATTTCCTCTGGTCCTTTATCGCGAATAGATTTCATTATTTTAAATACGGCTTTAGTTAATTTATCCGCGCTGGAAGGAGAACATCCGAACATAATCATCAGGCTGTATTCCGATTCAGGATATTGATCAGCTGAAAGCTGTATCTGTGGAGAATATACACCACTCATTTTTTCACGAATCACTTCAATAAGTTTAATGCTCATAATCTCTTTTATCATTGCAAGGCAGATACGGTTTTTATCGTTCCAGTCGAATTTTTCATTCTGCATAATTCCAACCATACTTTTCTGTTCTGTACCTTTATTTATAACAAAATCGGTTACTCCTACAGGGAATTTCGGATTTTTATTTTGCCATACTTCTTCTTTGCCTGTTCCGGGAAGTCCGCCAAGATATTTTTCGAGCATAGGTGTAATGGAATCAACATCAATATTTCCTACGATAAAAAATTTCATATTGTTAGCATTGGCAAACCGTTCAGAATAAATTTTATATGCAAGGTCGAGGTCAACCTGGTTTAATTGTTTTTCTTTTGGAATAACAATTACCCGGGGACTATTGCTGGTAGCTGCTTTGAATAATGTATCATAAAATGCATAAATAGGATTTGAACCTAAAAATTTTAACTGTGTTTTCATTTTCGACATAAATGCATTGTATTCAGCAGTGTCCTTTCGTGGTGCTTTGCAATATAAATAGGTAAGTTGTAATAACGTTTCAAAATCTTTAGGCCCACATTTACCAGACAATCCCTGTTTAATATCATCTATATACGGACTAAGACTTATATCTTTTCCTTTTAATTTTTTCTCTAATTCCGTATTGCTGAAATTGCCAATACCACACTGGTCAATTATGCTGCTTGCAAAATAAGCAGAAGCATAATCGTTATCGGAATATAATGATGTTCCGCCCGTACTGTATGCTTTTACCAGAATTTCATCATTTTTAAAATCGGTCTTTTTTATGATTGCAGTAACTCCATTACCAAAAGTAAGTTCAGTATATCCTAATTCTTTATTTTCTTTTTTGGAAGTTACATTTGTTCCTTTCAGTTCATCTTTTACCAAAGGTTCTGCTTTGAATTTATCAACATATGCAGTAACTACAGCTTTTTTAGATTCCGCAATTACATTAAGTAATTGTTTTTCGGTAGGAACTGTAATGCCTTCTTTTTCGGGAGCAGTGGCAACAATAATCATGTTGTTATCAGTAATCCATTTTGAAGCTAATGCATTTACATCTTCTAATTTTATTTCAGGCAGAAGTTTTTTCACTAGTTTAAATTCAGCCTGTGCACCGGGGATCGGGTCTTTGCTTAAAAAATTACTAACGTATTCTCCAACTAATCTTCCCGATTCAGTTTTATCAAATTCTTTAGCTGCTTTTTCATAATCGCTGAGTAGCTGGTCTTTTATACGTTCCATCTCGGTTTCTGTAAACCCGAATTGTTTCACACGCTGATTTTCTATCAATAATGTTTGTAATGATTTTTCAATTTGATTTTCTTTTGATACTGCAAATAATTCGTATGCATCTTTTGTACGTGCAAGAAAACTGCCGTAATCAGTCTGAGCCATAATAAAAGGTGCGTCAGCCTTTAAAGTAATTTCATTCAAGCGAGCATTCAGCATTTCGGTATATAACGTTGCTGTTAGATATTGTTTATAATCACCAACAGTAACATTTTCTTTTGAATCATGTTTATAAAATAACATCACTGCAGAACTTGTGGCTTCTTTATCGGTAACAATGCTTATGAGCGGTTCCTTATTATCGGGAATATCGAAAATTGTACGCTGACGTGGATTTACAGGTTTAGGAATACTTCCGAAATGTTGCTTTATCATGGCTTCCATTTCTTTAACATCAATATCACCAACAACAGCTACTGCCTGCAAATCGGGACGATACCAGTCGCTGTAAAATTTACGGATGGTATCGTGAGCAAAATTTTTAATCACATTAATATCACCAATAGGAAGACGTTCTGCATAACGTGAATCTTTAAAAATTACAGGGAAATATTTTTTACGCATACGGTCATCTGCGCCTAATCCTAATCTCCATTCTTCAGTAATAACGCCTCTTTCCTTATCAATTTCTTTCCCATCGAATGTAACCTGATGTGCCCAGTCCTCAATAACCTGCATTCCTTTTTCAATTAATTCTTTATTGTCTGTCGGGACTTGTAACATATACACCGTTTCATCAAAACTTGTGTAAGCATTGATATCAGCGCCAAACTTTACACCTGTTTTCTGTAAAAAATCCACCAATTCATTATGTGGAAAATTTTTTGTTCCATTAAAACACATATGTTCGGTAAAGTGAGCAAGCCCTTTCTGGCTTTCATTTTCCATAATTGAACCCGCATTTACAGCCAAACGAAGTTCAACACGTTTCTCGGGCTTAGCATTCTTCCGGATATAATATGTAATCCCGTTATCAAGCTTACCTATTACAACATTAGGGTCAACCTTAAGCGAATCGTTTAGATTAACGTTTCCTTTTTGTCCGTATGAAAAACAGAAAAGGAACGAAAAAATTGCTGTACAAAGCAGTAAATTTAATTTTCTCATGTTTTATTATTTTAAAAATATTTATTAATTGAAAGATTGTAAAGATTAAAAGATTGAAAAATTTGTTTTATGTTATTTCATAAAAAAGAAAAAACTCGCAATATTTTTTATAAGTTTATCTCTTTCATATTTTCTTAAATATTTAATAAAATTAGCTATTTGCTGCGATAGCGCTATTAATTTATCATGCATCTCAAAATAAAATTCTTCTTGAATATAATCCGATTTAAATAAAATATGTAATTGACTTCTCAACTCTCCTGCTGAACCTTTTGAATATTTTAAATATCTCACGAATTCTTTATTATTGTTGTATTCAAACCCTTCTGCAATATTATTTGATATAGAAGTTGCTGAACGACGGATCTGGTCTCTTGACCCAAAATCCTTCGCTAATTTCCCATCCTCAGTAATTTTATATATTTCAATTGCAATTTCAACAGCCCGTTTCCATATTTCAATATCTTCAAATTGATTAATTTTTTCGCCCATAATTTTAACTATTTAAACAAAAATATTATTTAGCATCCAAAGTCATCAATCTTTTTAATTATTCTAATTTTTTCAATTAAAAATCTATCTCCAAATCAAATTCATTTTTTAATTTTTTAATTGCCGGATTTTTTTCAGCCATTTTATTGAATTTATCTTGTGGTGTAAATGGTTTTATTTTTTCAGCGCTTTTATTAATCACCGTTTGTAATTGAATACTATAATTATTCAATTCTTTTCTAATGAAAGATAGAATATCCAATTTTCTGTCGCTGATTTCTTTTTCCTGAACTTTATTCTCAATAGTAAGTTCAATCAAATTTTCTTCTTTCAGCACAGGCATCCGTGATGTAAGTGTACTATAGTAATCCGGGTTTGTATTTTTATAATGTCCGGCAAATTTTAACCAGGCTTTTTCAAATTGTTCTGGAGTGTATTTTTCTTGTGGCTTTTCAAAATTATCGTTAACCTGGGATGAAGATTGTTTCGATAATTTACTTTCTTCTTCCTCGGCAAGGTTCTCCAATATTGAACTGGTTCCTGTTACAATTTTTTTAACAACTTGTTTAACCGGTGGAGTTTCATTTACAACATTTTCATTTTGCACTACAGGAGCTTCGGTTTTTTTTTCTTCAATAGGTTTTGCAATTTCTTTTTGCTGAACTACAGGAGTAGTGCTGGTTTTGACAATAGGCTTTATCGTTTCGGATTTTATATTTGCCGGATTACTTTGCTGAAGGATACAGCACATTTGCATCAATGCAAGTTCTAAAAGTAAACGTTTATTATTTGCTGTTTTATAATTTACATCGCACTTTGCAACAACATCAAGGGTTTTAAGCAGAAAGTCAATTGGACAACTTTGTGCCTGGCTTTTATATTTATCGCGAATATTATCGCCCACTTCAAGAAGTTTTAATGTTGAAGCGTCTTTGCAAACAAGAAGATTTCTGAAATGCTCGCCCAGCCCGCTGATGAAATGATGCCCATCAAAGCCATGTTCAATCACATCATTTAAAATCAAAAGTGTTGAAGGAATATTTCCCTGTAATAAATAATCGGTAACATGAAAAAAGTAATCGTAATCAAGAACATTTAGATTTTCAATAACTGTTTTGTAAGTAATTCCATTTCCTCCGGCAAAACTTACTATCTGGTCAAAAATAGAAAGTGCATCGCGCAATGCACCATCAGCTTTCTGGGCAATGATATGTAATGCGTCAGTTTCTGCTTCTACATTTTCACTTTGTGCAACATATGCTAAATGTTTTGCAATATCATCAATAGTTATGCGATTAAAATCAAAAATCTGGCAGCGTGAAAGTATCGTAGGAATTATTTTATGTTTCTCCGTTGTAGCCAGAATAAATTTTGCATATACCGGTGGTTCTTCAAGAGTTTTAAGAAAAGCATTAAAAGCAGAAGACGACAACATGTGAACCTCATCGATGATATATATCTTGTATTGCCCTATTTGCGGCGGTATTCGCACCTGATCAATAAGGTTCCTTATATCATCAACCGAATTATTCGAAGCAGCATCAAGTTCAAAAACATTGAATGAGTTTGATGTATTAAAAGAAAGACAAGGCTTACACTGGTTACAAGCTTCAACATTTGATGTCAAATTCTCGCAGTTAATAGTTTTTGCAAGTATCCGCGCACATGTAGTTTTGCCAACTCCACGTGGTCCGCAAAACAGAAACGACTGTGCAAGATGATTATTTCGGATCGCATTTTTTAACGTAGAAGTAATGGCATTCTGCCCCACAACCGTATCAAATGTTACAGGCCTATACTTCCTTGCCGATACAATAAAATTTTCCATTATGAATAATATGAGTTTTTGACAAATTTAAAATAATTTTCTTTCTGTAAAATTTCTAATTTTCTTAATAAAACATAAAATCGTATTTTTGAAATAAAATATAATTTATCATGGTAAAACATATTGTTTTTTGGACATTTCACGAAACAGCCGAAGGCAGAAGCAAAGAAGAAAATATTCAGCTTGCGATAAATGGACTTGAAGGTTTAAAAAATAAAATACCTTCAGTAAGAAAACTTGAAACAGGCATTAATATTACTCATAGAGATGGAGCTTTTGATCTTGCGTTGTATTGCGAATTTGAAAATATTTCAGGATTAAAAGAATACCAGGAACATCCTGAACATATTAAGATAATTCAATTACTGAAAAATATTCGCAATAAACGTGTTTATATTGATTATGAAATTTAATTTTTTCAGTAAAATCGATTATATAAATAATTTATTGGAAATTACTTCGTTACTTGTATTAAGACTTTTTAACAGAAGCGATTAATTAATTTTGCATTTTCTTTAAAAAAAGAATATTTTTGCAAAATATATAAACACTCATTTTTTATTGATATTATCTTACTTGGCTTCAACTTTTTCCAAATGAAAAAGATAATTATTCTTACTTTGTTAATAATATTAGGCTTACAGGATTTCTGTGAAGCCCAGACTACTTTATGGCGAAGAAGAAGAAGAGAATTTATTTTTGGAGCAGGTGCAAACAATTTTCTTGGTGATTTAGGTGGTGCAAACCAGGTAGGTACAAATGGGTTACGCGATTTTGATTTCCCCGCTATACGCCCTGATTTCTATGTAGGTTACCGTTATCGTACTACAAAAGAAACTGCAATCAAATTTAACCTGGCTTATGCTTTCTTATATGGAAATGATAAATTAACAAAAGAACCGTTTCGTCAGAATAGGAATTGTAATTTTCGTTCACCGGTTATTGAACTTTCTTCACAATACGAATACGTTGTTGGCAGGGAACGTCCCGGGCACATTTACAATTTGAAAGGTATCAGAGGATGGAGGTATATCCAGGTACAAACCTACTTCTTCGCCGGAATAGGTCTGATGTATTTTAATCCCAAAGGAGAAAAAGATGGTAGTTGGTATGCTTTAAAACCCTTATGTACAGAAGGAGAAGGATTTTTACCAACACGAAGAAAATATTCGTCAATTCAATGTATAATTCCTTTTGGTATGGGATTCAAATATGCATTAAGCACAGATTGGTCGGTTGGTATCGAATATGGAATTCGAAAAACTTTTACTGATTATATTGATGATGTAAGCAAAACATATGTGAACCCACATTTTCTTCAACAGGAAAAAGGTGATTTAGCAGCATACTTTTCAAACCCAACAAATTATTCTTTACCACCCGAATGCGGAAATCCTTATAATGTAACCTATCCCGGGCAACAACGAGGAGATGTACGCGATAAAGATTCTTATATGTTTGGAATAATTACGTTCTATTACAAAATACCTAAGGGTAGATTTACGTTACCTAAATTTAAATAAGGTACTTTTCCTAAATGAAAAAAATAATTATAATACTGTTTTGTACTTACTCTTTTGCTTTGAATGTTTCTGCTCAACGTAATGAAATTGGCATTCTGCTGGGAACAACATACTATCTTGGCGATTTGAATCCATATAAACATTTTCTTCTGTCAAAACCAGCAGGAGGCATTATTTACAGGTATATTTTCAATCCGCGGTGGGCTTTAAAAATTGATGGACTGTACGGAAATGTTGAAGGTGATGATGCTGTTGCAAAATTTAATGAACAACGTAATCTTAGTTTTAAATCTCATATTTTTGAAATATCTCCTCAACTGGAGTTGAATTTTCTGCCTTATATTACCGGTAATAAAGAAAAAAATTATTTCACACCATACATCTTTGGAGGCATTGCAATTTTCAGTTTTAACCCTAAAGCAGAATATAACGGTACTTGGTATGACTTAAAACCGCTTGGAACCGAAGGACAAGGAACTTCACAATATTCTTCTGTACGAAAACCATATTCACTAACCAATATATCGTTTCCTTTTGGACTGGGATTTAAATATAGTATCGGGAAAAAAGTTTCAGTTGGTTTAGAATGGGGTTTACGAAAAACTATTACTGATTACATTGATGATGTAAGCACCACATATGCTGACCCAGCAATACTTTCTGCCGAAAATGGTGTCGTTGCAGCAGCTCTGGCCGACAAAACAGGTGATAGCGATAATACCGGATTACAGCGAGGAAATTCCGTTACCAAAGATTGGTATTCTTTCGTCGGAGGATTTATTACTTTTAAATTTAAAACTGGCGGTGATATTCCATGTCCCGGCGTTAGCAGCAAACATCATAAGTTTAGAGATTTTTTAAGAAAAGATTGAATATAGTTTAAATATTGGTTATTCATTATGACCTCATCCATTTTTAACAATGAGGTCTTTTTTATAAATATTTTTTTTAATGAGTTTAAAAGAAAAAATTGACACAAATAAATTGCCTCTGCATATTGCTATCATTATGGATGGCAACGGACGCTGGGCAAAACAAAAGGGAAAAACAAGAATATTTGGGCATTATAATGCCATCAAATCCGTCAGGGAATCTACAGAAGCAGCTGCAGAACTAGGAGTAAAATATTTAACACTTTACGCATTCTCTACTGAAAACTGGAAAAGACCTCAAAAAGAAGTAGATGCTTTGATGAATTTATTGGTTAAAACAATTTATAAAGAAACCAAAACACTAAAAAAGAATAATATTCGTTTGCTAACAATTGGCGACACCGATGGGCTTCCAGCAGATTGCAGAAAAGAACTAAAAGAAGCCATTGATTTAACTGCAGGAAACACAAGAATGTCGCTGATTTTGGCATTGAACTATAGCTCAAAATGGGAAATTGTTAATGCAACTAAACGAATTGCTCAAGAAGTACAAAAAGGGAAAATAAATATTAATGAAATTGACCAGAAAATGTTCAGTAATTATTTAACTACGATTGGAATTCCTGATCCTGAACTGTTAATAAGAACAAGCGGAGAATACCGCATTAGCAATTTCCTGCTCTGGCAAATTGCATATACGGAATTCTATTTCACCCAGAAATTATGGCCCGATTTCAGAAAAGAAGACCTTTATAAAGCAATAGTTGATTTCCAGAATCGAGAAAGAAGGTTTGGTATGACAAGCGAACAAATTAAAAAGAAATGATGATGAAAAAAATTTTTACTGGAATAATAATCTTACTGTTTAACTCATATTCTGTTTTTTCCCAGGTTATTCTATCTGACGATAACACAAAAATTGATTATTCAAATCCAAAAGATTACGAAATTGGCGGTATTACAGTTTCCGGTGTTGAAAACTATGATAATAATGTTTTAATTACTTTATCTGGATTAACTGTTGGAGATAAAATTAAAGTCCCCGGTGATAAAATCACCAAAGCTATTGATAACCTATGGAAACAAGGACTTTTTGAAGATATTAAAATCTCTGCCTCTAAAATTGTTGGTACTACAATCTTTCTTGATATTTATATTTCTGAAAGACCCAAGTTATCAAGATTTTCATTTAATGGTGTAAAAAAATCGGAAGCCGATAAACTCCGTGATGAAATAAAAATCCAGCGAGGTGATGCGGTTACAGAAAACCTTATCATGACCACAAAAAATAAAATATTAAATTATTTTACTGATAAAGGTTTCTTATTTTCAACTGTTAATATTGTTCAGAAAAAAGATACCGCAACTTCAACCGGTGTTGTACTTTATATCAATGTAGATAAAAAAAGTAAAGTCAAAATCAACCAGGTTAATATAAGCGGAATAACAGATGTAAAATCCGGTAAACTTAAACACGCAATGAAGAAAACCAAGGAAAAACACTTTTATAAAATTTTTTCAACTTCACGTTTTACTGAATCCGAATATAAAGATGATAAAGTCAACCTCATTGAAAAGTTAAATGAATATGGGTACAGGGATGCCAAAATCATAAAAGATACCGTGTATAAATTTGATGATAAAACAATCAATGTTGATATTAATGTGAATCAAGGACACAAATATTATTTTCGAAATGTAACATGGATTGGAAATACTATCTATTCTTCTGATATCCTGAATGCAATCCTTAAAGTAAAAAAAGGAGACGTATTCAATCAGAAAGCTCTTGATGCAAATCTATACATGAACACCGACAGCAAAGATATTAGTTCACTTTATCTTGACGATGGTTATTTATTTTTTTCAGTTACACCTGTTGAAGTAAAAGTCGAAAATGACTCTATTGATCTTGAAATAAGGATATATGAAGGAAAACAAGCTGTAATAAGCAAAGTAACAGTAACAGGCAATACAAAAACAAATGATAATGTTGTCCTTCGTGAAGTTCGCTCAAAACCCGGACAGTTATTCAGCCGTGCAGATATTATACGAACCCAACGTGAGCTGGCACAATTAAAATATTTTAATGAAGAAAAATTAGCCGTCAACCCTACCCCCCATGCAGCTGATGGTACCGTTGATATTGAATATGTAGTTGAAGAAACTTCCTCTGACCAGGTTGAACTTTCAGGAGGATGGGGAGCTGGGCGTATTGTCGGTACTCTTGGATTATCATTTAATAATTTTTCTGCTCGTAATTTCTTTAAAAAAGATGCCTGGAGACCTTTGCCATCAGGCAATGGACAAAAGTTAAGTATAAGAGCCCAATCCAATGGAATATATTACCAATCATACAATGCATCATTTACTGAACCCTGGCTGGGAGGTAAAAAACCTAATGCATTAAGCGTTTCAGCATATCATTCTGTTCAATCAAATGGAGTGGCAAAAAGTGAAACGAATCGTCAATCTATTATAATTGATGGTATTTCTGTTCAACTTGGAAAACAACTTAAATGGCCTGACGATTATTTTAATCGCTACCATGGACTCAATTTCCAGGTATATAATGTTACAAATTATACTTCTTTTGCATTCACTAACGGAAAATCTAATAACTTTTATTACAGCTGGATGTTAAACAGGAATTCTATCGATTATGCAATATATCCACGTTCAGGTTCTGAATTCTCATTAACAATACAGGCTACACCACCATATTCTGTTTTAGAAAAATTATTCGGAAATGAAAGAAACTATGATTCATTAACTGCTCAACAAAAATATAAATGGCTCGAATACCATAAATGGAAATTTGGAGCATCGGTATATACAAAATTGGCAGGAGATTTGGTATTAAGCTCGCGAACGAAGTTTGGATTTTTAGGTTATTACAAAAAAGAAGTTGGACCTCCGCCTTTCGAACGTTTTTATCTTGGAGGTGATGGATTATCAGGCTTCGCTCTCGATGGCAGAGAAATAATAGGTATGAGAGGATATTCAAACAATTCTTTAACACAAACTAATTCCGATGGCGATTATATCGGGGGTATCATTTTTAATAAATATACACTTGAGTTAAGATATCCTGTATCATTGAATCCTATGGCAACTATATATGCTATTGGATTTTTAGAAGCAGGAAATACATGGGGTAATTTTAAGACATTCAATCCATTTGATGTTAAACGTTCTGCCGGTGTTGGTGTACGTATTTATTTACCGATGTTTGGATTACTTGGACTCGACTGGGGCTATGGCTTCGACGAAATTCCTGGCGATTCAGGAGCAAATAAATCACAATTCCATTTTTCAATAAACCAATCCATTGATTAATCAAATAAATTTTAAGCAAAATAAATATTAAATTAACGGAGGAATAAACCATGAAAAGTTCAGTATTAGTAATAGCGTTCGCTCTTTTCTGTTCAGTAGCTTTCTCGCAGCAAAAATATGCTTATGTTGACAGCGATTATATTCTGGAGAATATACCTGAGTATGCAGCAGCACAAGACAAACTTGATGAACTCTCTATAGAATGGCAGGCAGAAATTGAAGCTAAATTTAAAACAATTGACAGTTTATACAAAAAATTTGAAACGGAATCTGTTCTTTTGCCGGAAGATCTAAAAACCAAAAGAGAAAATGATATTATCACCAAAGAAAAAGAAGCTAAAGCATTACAGAAAAAACGCTTTGGAACTGATGGCGACTTATATAAAAAACGTCAGGAATTGGTAAAACCTATACAGGATAAAGTTTATAATGCTATTGAAGAATTGGCAACAGAAGGTTCTTATGGAATTATATTCGATAAATCGGGTTCTCTGACAATGTTATACACAAATCCTAAACTTGATAAAAGCGATGAAGTACTTGAAAAACTTGGATACAAACCAGGAACAGTAAAAGATGATAAAACGAAAGAATAATTATCATTACCGGGTATTTTCAAAAAAAAATATAAATTCATCACTTATTAAATGGATTTTTAATTAATTATTATAATTTTGCCCGGAATTCATTTTAATACAATTTACATTAACCTAATTAAGTAATATGAAAAATTTAGTAAAAACTACTGTTGTTATCCTGATGGTTTTCTGTGCCGTTAACGTATTTGCTCAAGCTAAAGTTAAACTTGGTCACATTAATTCCGATTCATTATTAAAGCTGATGCCGGGAAGAGATTCTGCTATTGCTAAAATACAGGCAGAAGCTGCTGTGTATCAAAAATTACTTGCTACTATGAATTCAGAATACGAAACTAAAGCATCTGAATACCAAACAAATTATACTACTTTATCTGAATTAATAAAACAAACAAAACTTGCAGAATTACAGGATTTACAAACTCGTATCGAAAAATTCCAGACTGATGCTTCCGATTCATTGCAGAAAAAACAGACATCACTGCTTCAACCTATTATTGATAAAGCTAAAAAAGCTATAGAAGAAGTGGCTAAAGAAAATGGGTTTACTTATGTTTTCGACAGTGCTCTCGGAGTTATTCTTTACTCTACAGAAACAGATGATATCATGCCTTTAGTAAAAAAGAAATTAGGAATAAAATAAATAATAAAAAAACCCGCAAATGCGGGTTTTTTTATTCCTCTTTTTCTTTATACCATCCAGAATACATAATATAGCTGTTGGCTATTCTGTTTATTTGCCCCTCGAGTAATTCTTTATCAATTGTTTTCACTTTTTTAGCAGGCACTCCAGCATAAACACTTCCCGATTCAACAACTGTATCTTCAAGAACTAATGCTCCCGCTGCAATTACTGAATTGCTTTCTATTACCGCATGATCCATTATAATGGCACCCATTCCTATCAAAACATTATCATGAATAGTACATCCATGAACTACAGCATTATGAGCAATAGATACATTATTACCAATATTTACCGGAGCTTTTTGATAAGTACAATGTATGATAGCACCATCCTGTACATTCACTTTGTTCCCCATTTTAATATAATGAACATCACCGCGAACAACAGCGTTGAACCAAATGCTGCAATTATCGCCCATAATTACATCACCTATTACTACTGCTGTATCAGCTAAAAAACAATTATCGCCAAAATTTGGGGTAACCCCTTTTAATGTTTTTATTATAGCCATATCACTTTTTTTTAACTGATGGATAATCCAATGAATAATGAAGTCCCAGACTTTGTTTCCTTCGCATTGCAGATTTTATAATCTGGTATGCAATATCAATGAGGTTTCGTAATTCGCATATTTTTCGGGTAACTATTGATTTTTCATATAAATCTTCTGTTTCTCTATAAATAATCTGTAGCCTATCTAAAGCACGTTTGAGTCGTAAATTGGAACGAACTATACCAACATAATATGACATAATAAACTGTAATTCTTTAACTGCTTGCGTAATTAATACCATTTCTTCATTAAGAACTGTACCTTCAGCATCCCAACTAGGAATTTCTTCATTAATATTAACCGAATCTACTAATCCTATTGAATCCACAGCAGCCCTGTGAGAAAAGACCAATGCCTCAAGCAGAGAATTTGAAGCAAGTCTGTTAGCGCCATGTAAACCTGTACATGCACATTCTCCAACAGCATATAAATTATTTATTGAAGACCGCCCCAGTTCATTAGTTAGTATGCCACCACAAGAATAATGCGCCCCAGGGATAACAGGAATCATATCTTTTGAAAGATCAATTCCTATACTCAAACATTTTGCATAAATATTTGGAAAATGATTGATCACATCATTTTTATTCAAATGCCTGCAATCAAGATATACGTAGTCATCGCCAGAAATCTTCATTTCATTATCAATAGCTCTTGCAACAATATCCCTGGGTGCCAGTGATTTTCTTCTGTCATACTTTTCCATGAATTCATTGCCATCTGTTGTTTTAAGCACAGCACCAAAACCCCTTAATGCTTCAGTAATTAAAAAAGAAGGTCTCTCAGAAGGATTATATAACATAGTAGGATGAAACTGGATGAATTCCATATTTTCAATCTTTCCACGCGCCCGGTGAACCATAGCAACGCCATCACCTGTAGCAATAGGAGGATTAGAAGTAATTGAATATACATTACCTCCCCCACCTGTTGCCATTAAAGTAAATTTAGATAATATGCTATCAATTAAATTGGTTTTAGGATTTAGTACATATGCTCCAAAGCAAGTAACATTAGGGGTTTTTTTGGTAATTATTTGTCCCAAATGATGCTGTGTTATTAAGTCAACAGCAAAATAATTTTCATAAAATTCAATATTGGGATGATTCCTTGCCTGCTCTAATAAAGCTCTTATAATTTCTTTTCCTGTATTATCTTTATGATGAAGTACCCTATACTCGGAATGCCCTCCTTCTTTTGCCAAATCGTACCTTCCTGAAACAGTTTTATCAAAGTTTGTTCCCCACTTAACTAATTCATCTATTCTTTCTTTTGATTCTGTGATAGTGATACGAACAATATTTTCATTACATAACCCGGCACCAGCCTCAATAGTATCCTGAATGTGCTTTTCGTAAGTATCGGGATTATACATCACTGCTGCAATTCCTCCCTGTGCAAGACTTGTATTTGAAATCCGCGCTTCTTCCTTAGTAATAATAATTACTTTTCCATATTCAGCAACTTTAAGCGCATAACTAAGCCCTGCAATGCCAGAACCTATTACCAGAAAATCTGTTTTAATTTGCATTATAATGCTTTTATTTATGCAAATTTATTGAATTTATACCGATACGGAACAAGTAGCAAAAATATTATTTATACTTCGGCTGAATGAGTTTGCGTATTTCGACTACGGCTCAATATACTTGCAACCTCTAACACTCAGTATAACTGAATCTTTTTACGTTATATTTTTTTCACAAAGCACCTTCTTCTTTTATGCTGGATATGTTCGTAGTTTTTCCAGTTTGCAATAACATTCTGGTTGGTTTCAAAAACACCTGTTGTTTCAAGAGTATTGACTCCTGCTTTCATCATTTCGGTTTGTAATTCAGAAATTAATATTACAGCAATCCCGGCATTCTGAAAATCCTGCAAAACACCGGTAAGCAGCATATCAACCACTTCTGGTTTCTTCAATGCTTTCAAAATATGAAAAAATCCAAATGGAAATAATTTCCCTTTTGTTTTTTGCATTGCTACTGACAATGATGGTAATCCTACGAAAAACCCAATCGGGTTACTATCTTTTACAACTATCTTGACAAATTTTGGATTCAGTATATTAAAATATTTATCGGAATATAATTTTATCATTTTATTGTTAAGTGGCGAAACATAAGGCAAATACTGGAAAGCATCGTTTAAAATTTCAAACATTTTCTCGCTGTAAGGTAATAATTCACTCCTTTTTGTAAAATTAAGCACCTGTACTCCGGATCTTTTTTTTACAATTTCTGCACCGCGTTTTGCTTTATTCAAAGGCTCTTCAGTAATAGTCATGCGAAATTCAATCCAATCATTTTCTTTTTCAAAACCCAATTTTTCAAAATGGTCTTTGTAATAAGGCAAATGATAAACCGAAGCAATAGAAGGCAAATAATCGAAACCTTCTATTAATAATCCCTGAGTATCAAGATTAGTATAACCTAGTGGTCCGTGAACAAATTCCATTTGCTGTTCTTTAAACCATTCGATAGCTGTATTGATAAGCTTTTCGCTTACTTCATAATCATCAATAAATTCAATACGATTAATTCTTCCGAATTTTTGATTTACTTTTTCGTTATAATTTTTATTAATTATAGCACCAATCCTTCCAACACATTTGTTGTTTTTAAATGCAAGGAAAAAACGTGAATCGCAAAAATCATTTGCAGGGTTTTCAGGAAGCAATGATTTAATTTCTGCTGATTTTATTGGGGGAACCCAGAATTTATTATTCTTATATAAATCGAATTGGAAATTAACAAATTGTTTAATATCCGATTTGTTTTTGACTTCTTTAATTAATACGGTCATAAAAATCTCATTCTAAATTAAGTGTCAAATTTAATACAATTTTATTGTTGAATAACTTTTCTTTCATTATGAATTAAAATAATTTTGAGAATAAAAAAACCCGCAGATTTCTCAGCGGGTTTAAATATTTTTATAACTAATTACTCAGCAACCACTTCAAATTTCACATCAAGTTTAACTTCCTTATGAAGAATAACTTTAGCTGAATAAGTTCCAAGTTCTTTTATTGATTCACCGTCAACATGAATTTTTTTACGGTCAATTTCAACATTAAATTGTTTTTGTATTGCTTCAGCAATTTGAAGAGCATTAACAGCACCAAAAATTTTACCTGATGTACCTGCTTTAGCACCAATTTTAAGAGTAATGCTTCCGAGGGTTTCAGCAACTTTCTGAGCTTCTTTTTTAATTTTTTCTTCTTTAAAAGCTCTCTGCTTCATGTTTTCGGCAAGTATCTTCCGGTTAGTTTCAGTAGCTACTGTAGCCATATTTTTAGGAATAAGGAAATTGCGAGCATATCCTTCTTTAACCTTAACCACATCGTTTTTATATCCGAGGTTATGTATATCTTGTTTTAAAATAACTTCCATTTTCTTTTCCTCCTGATTTTATTTTAACATATCACCAACGAATGGTAATAGTGCAATGTGTCTAGCTCTTTTAACTGCCTGAGCAATTTTTCTTTGGTATTTATCAGATGTTCCTGTAATACGTTTAGGTAATATTTTTCCCTGATCGTTAATAAATTTCAGAAGAAAATCAGCATCTTTATAATCAATGTATCTAATACCGCTTCTTTTGAAACGACAATATTTTTTCTTTTTGATATCAACATTAATGGGTGTTAAATATCTTATTTCTGAACCTTGTTGTGCCATTTTAATAATTTTTTAAATGATTACCTGGTTACGCTTCTGCTCTTTCTTTAGAAGGCTTAGCTTTTTCTTTTTCGTTAGTACGTTTTTTTTCGTTATATGCTATTGCATATTTGTCGAGTTTTACCGTTAAAAAACGAAGTATGCGTTCATCGCGTTTATAGTTAATCTCGAGATCTCTCACAGTATTACCTTCTGCTTTGAACTCAATCAGGTAATAAAACCCAGTTGATTTTTTCTGGATAGGATATGCCATTTTACGCAATCCCCAGTTGTGCTGGTAGACTATCTCAGCACCTTTTTCTGCAAGCAATTTCTGAAACTTGCTTACCGTTTCCTTCATCTGGTCTTCAGATAAAACGGGAGTCATTATGAAAACGGTTTCGTATTGATTTGCCATTTTAATAAAATTATTATTTGTTTTTTATTGATTGATTTTAATTATGCTCCTAACATTAAACGAGCAAATGCCGTTACTTTAAGATCTTTATCAATTTCCGTAATATATTGTCCTACGGTTTTTTTATTATCTCTTACGAATTCCTGATTTAATAAAGTACTTTCCTTAAAGAATTTATTTAATTTACCCTGGGCAATTTTTTCAAGCATCTCTTCAGGTTTTCCTTCTTGTCTTGCTTGTTCTTTTCCAATTTCAATTTCTTTATCAATCATTTCCTGGGTAACATCGCTTTTATCAATAGCAACAGGACTCATAGCTGCTATCTGCATTGCAATTTCTTTTCCAACCATGTCAAGTCCTTCAACACTGTCTTTATTAAAACCTACGATTGTTCCCAAGCGGTTTCCCGGGTGATTATATGCGTATGTTCTTGCAGCTTCGATAACCTGATAACGGGCTACTTCCATTTTTTCACCAACTTTACCTATTAAATCGGTAAGGTTTTCTTGAACTGAACGTCCATTCAAATTTGCAGCTTTCAATTCATCGATATTCCCTGGAGTATTATTAATTGCATATTCAGCAACATCAGTAGTTAGTTTCATGAAATCCTGACTTTTAGCAACAAAATCTGTTTCACAACTAATCATTACAATAATAGCTTTTTTAGAATCAGCAGAGGTTTTAGCTAATACCATGCCTTCATTTGCAGCTCTGTCGGCACGGCTGCTTGCCACTTTTTGTCCTTTTTTTCTTAGGTAATCAATGGCTGCATCAAAATCGCCATTTGCTTCAACTAAAGCTTTTTTGCAGTCCATCATTCCCGCACCAGTCATTTGACGTAATTTATTTACATCGGCTGCAGTAATATTTGCCATTGTACAGTTTATTTAAAATTATTTAATAGGTTTCTTTCCAATACCGGGCTTTTTAACACTTAATTGTGGTTTGGGTCCGCGTGGAATGAATTTTTTATCTTTTCTTTCAATAGGTTCAGTATCTACAGTATCTTTAGCTTTCAACACTTGTTTAGCAGCAGCTTTTTTGGTTTTCTTCACTTCTTCTTCATCTTCCTGTGCTTCAAGTTCAACTATTGTTTTTGATTTTAATTCTGCAGCTTCAAATGCTTCTTCTCTTTCATCTTCAATTTGTTTGTCTTTATCAAATTTTCTTTCAGCTAGACCTTCTTCGATAGCTTCAACCATTGCATTAACTACCAGTGAAATTGATTTTGCAGCATCATCATTTGCAGGAATTGGGAAATCAACTTCATTTGGGTTTGAGTTGGTATCAACAATTGCAAAAGTTGGAATGCTGAGTTTTTTGGCTTCAGCAACAGCAATATGTTCCTTAGAAATATCAACTATAAATAAAGCAGCAGGAAGTCTTGTAAGATCGGCAATACTGCCAAGGTTTTTTTCCAGTTTAGCTCTTTCGCGGGTAATCTGAAGTCTTTCTTTTTTCGACATATTGTCAGAAGTACCATCGGTGAACATTTTGTCGATACCCGACATTTTTTTCACTGCTTTACGAATAGTAGCAAAATTTGTAAGCATACCTCCAGGCCACCTTTCAGTAACAAAAGGCATGTTAACACGTTTTACGTGCTCGGCAACAATATCTTTAGCCTGTTTTTTTGTTGCTACAAAAAGGATTTTCTTTCCAGATTTTGCTATTTGTTTAATAGCAGTACCAGCTTCATCAATTTTTGCAGCTGTTTTATTTAGATCGATAATATGAATCCCGTTTTTTTCCATAAAAATATAAGGAGCCATATTAGGATTCCACTTTCTTCTCAGATGACCAAAATGAACACCTGCGTCTAACAATTCATTATAACTAACTTTTGTCATGTGATATTTATTTCCTGTAAAATATTAACGTTTGCTAAATTGAAATCTTTTGCGGGCTTTTTTCTGACCGGGTTTTTTACGTTCCACCATCCTGGGATCTCTTCTCATCAAACCTTTTGCTTTCAAAGGAGGTCTTGATTCAGGATTGATTTTGCATAAAGCTCTTGCAATAGCAAGTTTTAAAGCTTCAGCCTGACCGGTAACACCACCGCCGTTTACATTTGCAATAATATTATATTTTCCTATTGCTTCAACCGTTTCGAGAGGATGATTCACTACATATTGTAATGTAGGTGTAGGGAAATATACTTTATAATCTTTATTATTAACTGTAATACTTCCGTTTCCGTCCTTTATAAAAACACTGGCTATAGCATTTTTTCTTCTACCAGTTGCATTGATAACTTCCATATATTATTTGATTGTTTTAATATTAATAGCTTTAGGTTGCTGTGCAGCATGAGGATGTTCTGTTCCTGTATAAACATAAAGATTTTTATAAATCTGGGCACCAAGCCTGTTTTTGGGGAGCATTCCTTTTACTGCTTTTTCAATAACTGCTTCCGGTTTCTTAGCCAGAAGTTCTTTAGGAGTTGCAAATCTTTGTCCACCCGGGTAACCAGTATGACGAACATATTCTTTATCGGTCATCTTATTACCAGTAAGTCTTATCTTCTCAGCATTGATAATAATTACATTATCACCACAATCAACATGAGGTGTAAATTCAGTTTTTAATTTTCCTCTAAGTAACCGTGCAACAACAGATGCAAGCCTTCCAAGAATTTCATTTTCTGCATCAACTAACAGCCATTCTTTATTGACAGTATCTTTATTTGCAGATTTTGTTTTATACGTTAATGTATCCATTACTAAATGTTATTATTTCAAAAAAATAAAAAATCCCCTTATAAAACGGGAGTGCAAAGGTAAAACTAATTTTTTATTTAACAAATTTGTTAACAATATTTTGAAATTAATTTTCATATTGCTATAAACCCTTGATAAAAAACAGCTTTAAGCAGCTGCAAAAATATAAAAAGCTTTTGAATATGCTAATTTTTAGTAATCAATGTTTTAATATGAATGTTTTTTAACAAAATTTTTCCAAAAAAATTTCCTTTTACAGTGTTAAATTAAAAACCATTAACTTTGCATGCTTTCTAAATTAAGAATCATGGGCAATATAATAGCTATAGTTGGTCGCCCGAATGTAGGTAAATCAACATTATTCAACAGGTTAATAGGTCAGCGTCAGGCTATAGTTGATTCTTTCAGCGGTGTTACACGCGACCGGCATTATGGTCGCACTGATTGGAACGGATTCGAATTCTCAGTAATTGACACCGGGGGTTATGTTAATGATTCTGATGATGTTTTTGAACTTGAAATAAAAAAACAGGTAGAACTGGCCATTGAAGAAGCTTCTGTTATCGTTTTTGTTGTTGATTTCAAGGAAGGGCTTACTGATATGGATAAAGATGTAGCATCTATCCTACGTCATAGCGAGAAGAAAAAATATCTTGTTGTAAATAAAGTAGATTCCATAAACAAACACCATGAGGCAGCTGAATTTTACCAGCTCGGACTGGGTGAGTTATATTGTATTTCTGCAATTAATGGCTCAGGAACAGGTGAATTGCTTGATGAAATTGTAAAAGAATTTGAAATAAATAAAGAAGAAGAAGTTCCCGAATTACCTAAATTTACAATAGCAGGAAGACCGAATGTAGGCAAATCTTCATTAATAAACGCTTTGCTTGGAGAAGAAAGACATATTGTAACACCCGTTGCCGGAACAACACGTGATTCGATTTATACCCGTTATAACAAATTCGGGCTTGATTTTGTTTTAGTTGATACAGCCGGGTTAAGAAAAAAAGCAAAAGTTCATGAAGATCTTGAATTTTATTCTGTTTTACGTTCTGTTCGTGCCATTGAAAATTGTGATGTATGCATTTTAATGATTGATGCTACACTGGGTTTTGAAGCACAGGATATGAATATCCTGCACCTGGCTGAAAAGAATAGAAAAGGTATTGTTATTTGTGTGAACAAATGGGATTTGATGGAAAAAGAAACAAATACTTCAAAATCTTTTGAAGAGAAAATAAAAAATGAGATTGCTCCATTTACTGACATTCCAATAATTTTTATTTCTGCATTAAAAAAACAACGTATTTTCAAAGCACTCGAAATAGCAAATAAAGTTTACGAAAACCGCAATAAAAAAATACCTACATCAAAATTAAACGAAACTTTTTTACCAATTATTGAAAGAAACCCTCCGCCTGCTGTAAAAGGTAAATTTGTAAAAATAAAATTCATAACCCAGTTGCCCACTCATGCACCTTCATTTGCTTTTTTCTGTAACCTTCCACAATATATCCGTGATTCTTATAAACGTTTCCTGGAGAACAAACTACGCGAACTATTTGATTTCTCAGGTGTACCTATTCAAATATTTTTCAGGAAAAAATGATGACAGTAACAAGTGTCAGGATTGATAAATGGCTCTGGGCTGTTCGTATTTTTAAAACCCGCAGTCTTGCAGCTGATGCCTGTAAAGGAGGGAAAGTTGAAATTAGTGAAGCAACTGTTAAAGCTTCACGTGAAGTGAAAATCGGTGAAATTATTTATGTAAGAATTGGTCAATTAAATAAAAAAATAAAAGTCATCGGCTTGACAGAAAATCGGGTATCAGCAAAGCTGGCCGTTCAATTTGTTGAAGACCTTACTCCCCCTGAAGAGTATAAAAAAATTGAAATGATACATAAATCTAATTTCATTACACGCGACAAAGGAAGCGGACGTCCCACTAAAAAAGACAGACGCGAAATGGACTCCCTTTTATCAGAATGGTAATCTCCCCTATTTTATTGATATTTTAATTACTTTCATGTTTATTGTCATCGACTGATTGTAAATATTTGTATTATAATAATTGGTATTAGCACTAAACAATAGTATCTCTATTGACTTTTCATGAAAAATTTCTTATATTGGAGATAAGAAAGCAATATTATAATGAACGATTTTAATGAAACCCAATTTTTACACATTATCCTTCAAAATAACCATACTGCTTTATTCTTTTTTCTATTTTTTAAATATCATTATTGTAAAAGCTGAAGGGACAAAAGAATTCCGACCAGATTCATCCTATTATGGAAACATGCAAATCAATGACATGGGGCGTCCATTTGCATTAGAATCAAATAGCGATTTAATGCACCGTTTATATTTTCACATTAAAGATTACACCACTGAAAAAGTATATATTGGTTTTAAACATGTATTATCAGGTTCTGAAACTGCAACGTATAGAATTATGGATCCCAATGGGAATGTAGCTAAAACCAGGAAAACTATTCCCGCATCAGGAACTGGTTACATAAAATATTATTCCCAGGCTGTAGCCGGACCAATAATTTCAGGAACACCCGTTAAAGGTTATACACCAATTGTATTCACACCCACTATGAATGGGGATTATTACATTGAATTTACTACAAGTTACGAAGGCACAACTACAGCATATCATTTTGATTTATTTGATTTAACAGTAGCAACATCTACAACAAACAGGATAAAAGGCAGAATGTGGTCATATTGTTGGGATCTAAATACCAGAAGTTACTCGAACAGGTATTGGGGTAAATTTTACAGTTACTCCGAAGATATGTATGTTTCGGAGTTTAGTATGAATGGGATTCAACCCTTTGGTTTTACTATTTCTTGTAATAATTCCGGAACTTCTGTTACAGGCGATGCAAATGAAAACAGAAAATCCGTTGCCGGAAATTCAACAAGACCGCAATATAAAATTTTCCTTAACGATCCTGATATAAATTGTTATCCTTCCGGTGATATACCTATCATGATGGAAAACCTGGCGCTTGTTGATACACCTTTTGTTGGTGAACCTGCTTTATTTACTTTAAAGATGAGTGAATCCGGAACAATTGAAATGGTTATTGAGTTGAACGGAACCCCCGGATACCAGCCTAACTCAAGAGATGTAGTAATTGTAAAAGCGGTAACTGGTGGTACTATTGATACTGTTTCATGGGATGGAAAAGATGGTGAAGGTATTACTGTTGAATCCGATGAAGTTGTTGTTTCTTCAGCTGCATTTTACTCTGGTGTTACTAATTTCCCCCTTTATGATCCGGAAACAAACGATAAAGGGTATATCGTAAACCGGATCCGCCCTGTTTCCGGCTCTTGTAAAATTTACTGGGATGATTCTAACTTCACTGATGGAACAACTAATATAGAAGGTGAGTATGGACCGGCACATACTTGGCCATATTTATTTGGAGATGTAAGAACCATGAATACATGGTGGGATGGATTCAGAATAGATACTTTAGCTAAATTCAGCTGGAGATTTAAAAATGATCCTATGCCTGTTGAATTTATTGATATCAATGCTGTTAAAGATGATGAACACATTGATTTAAATTGGGCTACTGCTTCCGAAACAAATAATGATTATTTCACTATTGAAAGAGCATCTGATGGAATAAATTTTTTACCTCTTTCAATAATTAAAGGTTCTGGGAATAGCAATTCATTAATCAATTACAGTTATGCTGATAATAATCCAATTGAAGGGGTAAACTATTACAGAATTAAACAAACTGATTTTGACGGGAAGTACGAATATTCTATAATTATATATATAGAATATTCTATTGACGCTCCTTTTATAACTGTTTTACCAAGTTACATTAAAAAAAGTGATAATATAAATATTGTATTTAATAATGAAGAAAATAATATTTATACCGTAACAATATACTCCACTACCAACCAAAAGATTTACGAATATACCATAAGCGAATCCACATCAATACCTGCATTTTCATATAATGAAGGGATATATTTTATAACCATTATTTCGGGAGATAAAAACACTTTTGAAAAAATTGTGATTTATTAAATGCTTCTTTTTACTAAGTTTGCTTTCCAATATTTTTTTATGAAGACATCGTATTAACCTGAGTTCGGGATAAGAGTTATGAACAGTAAATGTTTATAAATAGTTGAAT